>NZ_JAHGVE010000041.1 GCF_018835585.1 Pelorhabdus rhamnosifermentans | reverse complement strand
GCTACCTAATGAAATTCCGTTGATTAACTGTTGTACAAATTGTTGCAGTAGTGAATCCATACGCCCTTCCCTCCAATTATTTTCATTAAAATTTAAACCGAATTCGTGTGATGATGCCCCGTAAAAAAGGCGGCTTCCGACATTCTGTAACAGAATGCCGGAATCAACCGCATCAAAGCACTTCACATTTTCTAATAAAATTACTTATATTAGGGTTTAATTGTTTCTCTATACGTTTGTTTACCATCTTTGAATTCAAGAATAACAGCACTCTTAACAGCATCATGACTTTCATTAATTGTTAGCGAACCCGTTACAGCTTGGAAGTCTTTCGTAGCAGCAAGAGCTTCGCGAATTTTTTCCGGTTCAGCACTGCCTGCCCGTGTAATGGCATCAGCTAAAACATAAGCCGCATCATAGCCAAGAACAGCCATTGCATCTGGCACCTGACCATATTCTTTTTGATAAGCATCTACAAACGCTTTGGATTTAGGACTCTTGTCTTCGACAGAATAATGATTTGTCATAAATGTATTATTCAGAGCAGCAGCTCCGGCAATTTCAGCTAATTTAGGAGAATCCCAGCCATCGCCGCCAACAAACGGTACGGTAATACCAAGTTCTCTTGCTTGCTTAATAATTTTACCCACTTCATTATAATAGCCAGGTACATAAATGACATCCGGATTTGCCGCTTTAATCGTAGTCAAAATGGTTTTAAAATCTTGGTCATTCTGTAAATACGCTTCTTCAATGGCAATCTTTCCGCCGTTCTTCGTAAATGCCGCTTTAAAGAATTGCGATAAACCTTTACTATAGTCACTGGAATTATCAACCATAATTGCAGCATTCTTGCCTTTTAAGGTATTGGACGCAAAGTTCGCAGCCACGGTGCCTTGGAAAGGATCGATAAAACATACACGGAAAGTATAATTTTTAACCTTACCGGTATTTTCATCTTGCGTTACTTTCGGGTTCGTCGTTGCAGCAGCAACGAAAGGAATTTTACTTGCTTCAGCAACTGTTGAAGCAGCGATGCCATTTGAACTTGTCGTAAAACCCGTAACAGCAACAACTTTATCCTGAGAAATTACTTTCGTCATGGCATTGGTTGATTCAGATGGCTCACCTTTATTATCAGCAATAACCGTTTGAATTTGTTTGCCAAGAACACCGCCCTTGGCATTAATTTCTTTGAACGCCAATTTCGCACCATTGGCAGCAGAAGTTCCAAACGATGCCGTATTTCCTGTCATTTCATATACAACACCAACTTTAATATCTTTACTATCACTTCCACCACATCCGGCTAAAAGTCCTGTAAACAAGGTCATACAGGCAAGGGCGCTTGCCCATTTCACATAACTCTTTTTCAACACTGTGAGTCCCCCTTTTTATTAGCATTGCATATGATAAAACCCGCTAGTACCCAATCACCTCCCCATAATCGAAAAAAGACACCTTGAACAAGAATGAACTTGTTCAAAGCGTCTTCGCTTCACTATCTTATATTGTTGTTACTATATTACCTGATTTCTGTGAATTTTGCAATCATTATTTTATAATAATCGCTTTTTATTCAAAGTTTTTCACAAATCGATTTTGCTTGCATGAAAAGCGGTAAATAATCCGTACCGCCGCCTTTAGAATCAGTGCCAGACAGATTAAACCCGCCAAAAGGCTGGACACCCACTAATGCACCTGTGCATTTGCGATTAAAATAAAGGTTACCCACCTGGAATTCACGACGCGCTTGTTCTAACTTCGCACGGTTATTGGAAAAGACTGCGCCAGTAAGACCGTATTCGGTATCATTGGCAATAGCCAGAGCCTGTTCAAAGTCCTCGGCTGGAATCACAGCCAGAACAGGTCCAAAAACCTCTTCGTTGGCTAGTCTGGCAGCGGGTTTAATATCAGCAAAAACGGTTGGCTCAATAAAATAGCCATAACTGCCCGCTTTACTGCCACCACAGACAAGCTTCCCTTCGGACTTGCCAATTTCAATATAGCTTAAAATTTTCTTGTAAGCATTCTCATCAATCACAGGGCCTAAATTCACAGCAGGATTGCTAGCCGGACCCACTTTTAATGCCTTGGTTTTTTCAACTATTTTCGCCACGACAGCATCGTATACGTCTTTCACAACAATCGCCCGCGAACAAGCGGAGCATTTTTGTCCCTGGAACCCAAAGGCTGCCGTCACAATGTCCTGAGCAGCTGCCTCAATATCGGATTCACTATCAACAATCATAGCATCTTTTCCGCCCATTTCGGCAATGACCCGTTTCAACCATTTTTGGCCAGGCGCTAATTCACTTGCTAGTTTATTTATACGCAAACCGACTTCTTTTGAACCTGTAAAGTTAATAAACCGCACCTTAGGATGAGAAACTAAATAATCCCCAATCGTTCCGCCACTGCCAGGCAGATAATTTACAACACCTGCCGGCAAACTGACTTCTTCCCATAATGCCATAAACTTTGCAGCAATAATCGGAGTCGCACTGGCCGGTTTCATCACAACCGTATTCCCTGCCACAACAGCTGCTGCTGTCATGCCTGTCAAAATAGCCAAAGGAAAATTCCATGGCGGAATAACAACGCCTACGCCAAGGGGAATATAGACACATTCATTTTCTTCACCGGGATAGGAATAAACTTCCATTCCTTTGGTATATTTCCCTATTTGACGCGCGTAATATTCCAAAAAGTCAATAGCTTCTGCTGTATCCGCATCGGCTTCCACCCAATTTTTCCCTGCTTCTTCAACAAGCAAAGCGGAAAAATCAAATTTTTCTCTACGCATGATTGCAGCCGCTTTAAATAAATAACGTGCGCGTTCAGCCGGACAAACATACTGCCATGACTTAAAAGCTTGTGCTGCAGCTTCAACAGCCTTTTCAGCCAAATCACTGTTAGCCCTCGCTGTCGTCCCAATAATTTCAGAAGTATTCGAAGGATTAATGGACGTAATCTTTGCTTCCACATCAATCTTTTGACCACCAATAACCAAGGGATAATGGGTCCCCTTGGCTGTATTGACTGCCTTAAGCGCCTTTTCCATCGCTGCTTTATTAGCGGGAATGCTAAAATCAGTTAAAGGCTCATTCTTATATTCAATTACCATCTTTTTTTCCTCGCTTCCCTATTTTAAATTTGATTAGACAACAAGCGGTTCTTTAAATAATTCACCGCGTTCAAACCGTCCGGCATCAAACATTTGCGTAGGGAAAGTAGTGGGTTTGCCCAGCACGATTTCAGCCATTAACTGACCTGTAATAGGTGAAATCATAAAGCCATGTCCACTAAATCCGGCAGCAGTGAAAAAGCGTTCCATCGCGGGAGTATTACCAAGAATCGGAGTACGGTCAGGAGACATATCATATAAGCCGGCCCATTGACGAATGACATTCAGCCTGGCAAGCGGCGGCAATATTTCTACTACGCGCTCAGCCATATCACATAAAAACTGCCAGCTGGATTTTATATTAAATGTTTCAGGCTCATTGGGATGACCAAGCCCCATAATAAAGCTACCGTGAGGACTTTGCTGACAATAAAGGTTATGATAAAAACTCATGACCATGGGACCCAGCGTCGGTTCCACAGGTTCTGTCACAAGTATTTCATGACGCTCAGGGAAAATCGGCAATTCAACGCCAACCATGCGTCCCACTTGCTTCGAATAACCGCCAGCTGCATTAACGATGGTATTTGTAGCAATATCACCGCTTGCTGTATGGACAGAAAGAATTTTTCCGTTTTTAGACTCAATATTGAGTACTTCTGTATTGGTATAAATTTCAACGCCTAAATTTCTGGCTGCTGTAGCATAAGCTTCCGTTACCTTAAAAGGATTACAGTGGCCATCTTCAGCACAAAATGTTGCGCCAAGTACTCCTTTAAGACTCATAAAAGGTACGACATCAAGACATTCTTCCGGCGTCAGCCACTTCGCATGGATATCAAGGGAATTTTGCAAAACGAGGTTCTTTTTAAACTGTTCAACCATGCTTTCCGTATAAGCCGGCAGCAAATAGCCGCTTTGATGAAATTCAATATCAATATTTACATCAAGCATTTCCGGCAAGTGCGAAAGCATCTTGACACTTTCCCTCGACAAAAGACAATTCGTCTCTGTCCCCCACTGCACTCGCATGCCTGCGCCACAACGCCCCGTTGATCCGCTTGCAAGGTATTTTTTTTCTAAAACAACGACTTTTCCTGCACCGAGTTTGGCTAAATTATAGGCCGTAGAGCAACCTACAACACCGCCACCGATCACAACGATATCTGCTGACTTAATCATCTTTTTTCACCCCTAAGAGTGCTGACATTTTGATGGCAGTGGTGGGAGGACGAAAAGTCGGCAAAGCAATCTCTTCAAGGGGCTTACCTGTTGCAGCAGCAATCTCTTTCGCAATCAAAGGCGTACAATTTCGGCCTTGACAAGGTCCCATTCCGCACCGACAAGAGCGCTTAATTTCTTCTAAATTATGTTCGCCGCGCGCAATGCGATCCCGAATATCACCTAGTGTAACGTCTTCACAGCGACAAATAATGGTATCTTTATCATTCTGATTCATGATTTTCCTCCTTATGCAAGCGCAGACCCCGAACATCCATAGCTAGTTCTGTTGGCAAGGAAAGCCAAATGACATTCGTTTTATTGGGCGATTGCTGAACGCGCACAACTTTCGCTGTACCCACACATTTTCCACTGCGATTTAAAGCATCCACTATTTCATTCGATTTTGGCAAAGGAAAAAACTCATAAGGAATTTTGACTAAGGCTTGGTCCTCACCGTACGTAACATCGACAACAAAAATCGATAGCCCGGGGCAATGGGTCATACAATTCCCGCACCCGTTACAACGTTCTGCATCGAGTGTTGGACAGTCATTGATTTTTTTTACCGTAATAGCCCCTTGCGGACAGGCATCGGCACAAGGATTGCAGGGAATTTGCTGCATACATTCAAATACTGCTACAGGTCCCTTAGCCAAGCGTTCCTTTGTCGGAAGCAGTGCTTCATTGTTTACCATCTAGCACACCTCCTCTAAAACAACTTTGCTTAATCCTGCACAAACCTTGGCACTCGCCGGGCCGGAGCGAAGAGCACTTAATTGCTCCTTAGCAACTGCGGCGTTTGCCGCAAAGGAATCCGTTTGATACCCCAGTGCAGCCGCCGCATTCATTCCGGCAATCTTGCCTTCAACCATCGCTGCTGAAGCTTCTTCCACACCCGCCACATCACCGGCAATATAAATATTCTGATTTGTTGTCAACATTTGTGTGTCTCGCAGCGGAACATAGCCGCCAAGCTCACTGACAAACTGCATTTTACAGCCTGCCTGCCAAAGCAGCTCAGTCAGCGGCGTCAGCCCCACAGCCAAACAAAGTCCATCGACTTCGATATATTGATCACTGCCCTCAACGGGCCGCCAATGTTGATCTAATTTGCAAATTGTAACACCTTGCAAACAGTCGCTGCCATGCGCCGATTTGATGGAATGAGAGGTATAAATAGGTACGCCGTAGCGTTGAAGTTTCGCTGCATGCACAAAATAACCACCAATTTTCGGTGCAGCTTCAACAATTCCAGCAACATCGACACCAGCCTGCAACAATTGATAAGCAACAATAACACCAATGTTACCAGCCCCTACCATGAGCATGCGCTTACCGGGCAATACGCCATGTACATTCATCAAGGTTTGAACTGCACCCGCGCCATAAATACCAGGTAAATCATTATTCGGGAAGGCCATTGTTTTTTCCGCAGCCCCTGTAGCAACAATAATTTTTTTCGGTTTTACTGTCTGGAATTTACCATCATGAGAAAGAGTAACAACTCCATCGGGATAAATGCCAAGAATGACCGCATTTTTCCACAGCGTAATATTCGGGAGTTCTTCACTCCATTTCAGCAATTTTTCAGCAATATTTATGCCTCTTTCGCCAGCAAATTCGGCTTTTGAGCCAAAAAACTTATGCGTTTGTTTAATGAGTTGGCCACCGAAATGGTCAGAACGTTCAGCAAGCAATACCTTAGTTCCAGCCTTGGCTGCCTCAATCGCCGCCATCAAACCAGCCGGACCGGCACCAATAACCAAAATTTCCGCTGCTATCATAAGATTTTCCCCTTTCCTACCTGGGTTTCAACTGCCATACCAGCACGAAGGGGCTCCACACATACTCGTACATTTGGAATACCGTCTACTGTCATCAAACAGGATGAACAATTGCCAATGGCACAAAAAATACCGCGCGGACGATGCGCACTATGACTATGACTCAAAACTTTCACATCTGCCGCATGAAGTGCCGCCGCAATCGGTTCACCCGCTACCCCTTCCATGTCCTGGCCGTTTAAAGTAAAGCTTACCTTCTCTTGTTGCGGAAAGGTCAATATTGGATGATTGACTATTCTCAAGCTAAACACCTCCTGACTCATACTAATGCAAGGAACGTGCCAATTTTTAAAATTAATTTGTAAAATGAGATTAAATATAGTCACACAGTCCGTTTCGCCCGTTATCAAAGGATAAGAGTCAAGAAAAGGTTATTAAAAACCGCCTAACAAACCGTCTAATTTCTGACACTCCCGTCAATTTACTGACAGCGAAGGCCTAATCGTTCCATTTTATAATAAAGAGTGCTCCGGGGAATCCCCAGTTGCTTGGCTGCACTGGCCTTATTATAATGAACTTCTTCTAATACTCTCGCAATAACGTCCCGTTCTACTGTTGTTGTCACAGTTGACAA
This sequence comes from Pelorhabdus rhamnosifermentans, assembly GCF_018835585.1. Lineage (NCBI taxonomy): Bacteria > Bacillati > Bacillota > Negativicutes > Selenomonadales > Sporomusaceae > Pelorhabdus > Pelorhabdus rhamnosifermentans. The sequence goes on along the minus strand of NZ_JAHGVE010000041.1, from coordinate 18,511 downwards.
GCGATCTTCCTTGCTAAACTGAACGGATTGTTCTGTTGACAATACGGAATGCAGTAAGTTGTGAGGTAAATTCTCCATGCCGAGTGTGTCACTATCAGCTAAAATAACCAATCGTTCCAACACATTCAGTAGTTCACGAATATTGCCTGGCCAACGATATTGAATGAATGTTGTTATTAAAGCAGGATCAATTTTACTGATTTGCTTTTCATGCAACGTACTATAATAATGAAGTCCTCGCTGAACAAGCTCGGGGATATCATCTAACCGTTCACGCAACGAAGGTAACAGGATAGCCACGACATTTAAACGATAATAAAGATCTTCGCGAAAATCGCCACGATCAATCATTTCTTCTAAATCTTGATGCGTAGCAGCAATAATCCTGACGTCCACCTGAATGGCCTGACTGCCACCTACGCGATAGAATGATTTTTCCTGTAACATTCTGAGTAACTTAACCTGCATGTCTTTTGGCATATCACCGATTTCATCCAGGAGTAGCGTGCCGCCGTTGGCCTTTTCCAATAAACCGGCTTTTCCTTTTCGATCGGCCCCTGTAAAAGCGCCGGATTGATAGCCAAACAATTCGCTTTCAAATAAATTAGCCGGAATAGCACCGCAGTTGATGGCAATAAAGGGGCCCTTAAGCTGACTTGCTTCATGAATAGCCCGGGTAAACAATTCTTTTCCTGTACCGCTTTCACCGCGTAACAAAACAGGGACACCTGTCGGAGCAACACGCCGAGCCATATCAATGGCGTCATGAATCGCCTGACTATGACCGTAGATAGCGGAAAAAGCATCGCTTTGCGTAACAATTTTATCAATTCGTTTCTTTAAGGATTGCACTTCCTCATGCGTTTTGGATAACTTCTGATTTAATTGGACAACTTCCGTAATATCCCGTTCACAGCAGACAGCACCGACGACCTGTTGTTCTAAATTTACCGGTCTGGCATTAATGAGTACATGTTTATCCGGACAGGGCACATGATACTGTTCATCAACGGATTGATGTTCTTTCATTACTCTACTTAGCATTAAATTAGAAAAAAATCGTTCAAGAGGCTGATGCAAAATTTCACTCGCATGAATGCCATATAAATTTTCCGCTCGCTGATTCCACACAACAACATGGTCCGCTTCATCAATCATACATACGGCTTCATTGACCGTATCAAGCAGGGCCTCCAATCTGGCCTGCTGCAAATCATAAGCCGCAAGAAGTCGTTGAAAGAGATCGATAACCGCTTCATGCTGGTTATGATTCAAGTAAGATTGTAACTGATCCCTATTTTCGAAAAAAGAAGTCATGCTATGATTCCTCCCTTGAACATCTCCTATTTAATAAAAAAAGACGCTTCTATGTGAAGTAAAAGCCGTCCACATAAAGCGTCTTTGCTTATGTCAAATTACTGACACTTATTCTTTTCTTTCATCATAAAGTATCTTTGCTATAAATTCAACACCTATTTTGATAGAAAATCCTAAAATTTCACTTCCATTCTCCTCTGAATAAACTGGTCGGATTAAAAATGAATAAACTGGTCGTTGACGTCATACCAGATTCAAGGTATGGTTACATCAGAATGATCCTTCCTGCAGGAGGTTTTTCATGCTACTCTTGGAACTAGACGAAAAAATTCATAAACCCCAGTATCAGCAAATTCTGGAACAAATCCGTGAAAAAATTGAACAGCGCCTACTGCTTCCGGGCGAAAAACTCCCTTCGACGCGCCGCTTGGCGAACAGCCTGGGGATTCACCGTTCAACTGTCGCCAATGCTTATCAAGAATTATGGGCACTCGGGTTCGTTGATATTAGACCCGGCTCATGTCCGCGTGTACGAGAACGCATGCAGATCGCCACAGCGGATAATCGCACAGAAAAAGGTCTGATTGACTGGAATCACACAGCTTCAGCCGCAAGTACAGCTATTTGGCAAACGAACTGCAATTTCCAATCACCAATGGGCCAACAAGAAAATCTTCATATGATCAATTTTAGCAGTATGGATATGGATTGCCGACTCTTTCCGCTTGAAACATTCCGTTCTTGTTTAAACCGAGCCATTAAAGCCCAGGGCATATCCATTCTTGGCTATGGAGATCGAGCCGGTTTTTTTCCATTACGTGAATATATTGCCCATCACTTGCAAAGTCACGGCATTTCCGTCACATCCGATGAAATTCTCATTACCAACGGATTGCAGCAAGGCATTGATTTAGTCTTTCGTATGTTGGCCGCACCAGGAAAATCAGTCGCCATTGAATCACCTACTTATAAAGAAATCATTCCACTCTTAAAGTTTTGCGGTCTAAAACCCATTGAAATCCCGATACGCGCCGATGGAATGGATCTTGCGATTTTGGCAGACAAATTAGACAAAGAACATCCATCCTTAGTCTATACCATGCCGAACTTTCAAAATCCAACGGGTGTCAGTACCAGTCAGTCTCATCGCGAGCGTTTGCTTTCACTCTGTAAAACTCATGGCATTCCCATTTTAGAAGATGGCTTTGAAGAAGAAATGAAATATTTTGGTCGAGTCATCTTACCCATTAAATCCATGGATAAGCAGCATTTAGTCATCTACTGCGGAACTTTTTCCAAGGTACTTTTTCCTGGTATTCGTATTGGTTGGGTGGCGGCAGAAAAAGAATGCATTGAACGCCTGATGGCTATTCGTAGTTTTAGTGATTTATCTTCCAGTATGATCTTGCAAGCGGGGGTTTACGAATTCTGTCAACATGGCTACTATGATCGCCATGTCAATAAAATGCACCGTTTCTTCCGGAAACGCATGCAAACAGTCCTTACAGCTCTTCGTCATCATATCCTGCCAGAGTGGGCTGAATGGAAAGAACCAAGTGGCGGCTATCTTATTTGGCTCAAATTAAAATTTCCGGTTTTATCTGAAGACAAATTGGATAAGCTATTTACCTCCCATGGCATTCAGGTAGAATTTGGTGATCAGTTTTTTTCTTCTGAAACAAAAGATACCTACCTTCGTCTATCCATTTCCAAGCTCAATGAAGCAGAAATTATCGAAGGTATTCAAAGACTGGGACAGACACTAGAAAAGCTCTATGCTGAGACACAGTCTTAAATAATAACAACAATTCTAGGAGGAATTCATTATGGAACAAGGAACTTTTCGGGTAAAAGCAGGTCTAGCTGAAATGCTAAAAGGCGGCGTCATTATGGATGTTGTCACACCTGAGCAAGCAAAAATTGCAGAAGAAGCGGGCGCTTGCGCCGTCATGGCCTTGGAACGCGTACCTGCTGATATTCGTGCTGCCGGCGGCGTGGCTCGCATGGCAGATCCGACGATTGTCACAAAAATTATGGCAGCGGTTAGTATCCCTGTTATGGCTAAAGCTAGAATCGGTCATTTCGTGGAAGCACAAATACTTGAATCACTCGGCGCCGACTACATTGATGAAAGTGAAGTTTTAACACCTGCCGATGATAAATATCACATCAACAAACATGACTTTAAAGTGCCTTTTGTGTGCGGAGCAAGAAATTTAGGCGAAGCACTGCGCCGCATTGGTGAAGGCGCGGCTATGATACGTACCAAAGGTGAACCAGGCACAGGCAATGTCGTGGAAGCAGTCAAACACATTCGCATGGTCATGAGCGAGATCAGACAGCTACAAAATTTATCTGATGAAGAAGTATTTACTTTTGCGAAAAATATTGGCGCTCCGCTAAATTTAGTTGTCGAAACAAAAAAGCTTGGCAAATTGCCTGTTGTTAATTTCGCAGCAGGTGGTATTGCCACACCTGCTGACGCCGCTCTCATGATGCATCTTGGCTGCGATGGTATCTTCGTTGGATCAGGCATCTTTAAGTCAGGCGATCCAGCCAAACGCGCCAAGGCCATTGTCGCTGCAACAACTTATTACAATGATCCCAAAGTACTTGCCGAGGTATCACGTGATTTAGGCGAAGCTATGGTGGGGATTAATATTTCTGATATTCCAGATAGCGAACGCATGCAAGAACGCGGCTGGTAAAATCAAGGTGCACTCCCACTGACAGCGTGGGAGTGCACCTTAAATACAGACAGCTGAAACGAGGGATGGAAAAATGAAAATTGGCGTGTTAGCCTTGCAAGGTGCTTTCCGTGAGCATTGTGCCATGCTTAATCGCTGTGGCGCTATAGCAATGGAAATTAGAAAAGCCAGTGAACTGGATGAAATAAGCGGCTTAATTCTGCCTGGTGGTGAAAGTACTACCATTGGCAAACTCCTGGTGGACTGGGGACTCATGGACAAGATCAAAGAACGGGCCGCCCAAGGTATGGCAATATACGGCACCTGTGCGGGTCTCATCTTACTAGCCAAGACAATTCGTGACAGCGACCAGCCACGATTGGGTCTCATGGATATTACTGTCCAACGTAACGCCTTTGGCCGACAAACGGAAAGCTTTGAAGCCGATTTAACGGTTCCTGAGTTTGGCCCAGAACCGATACGCGCCGTATTCATTCGCGCCCCCTGGATTGAACAGGCAGAAGCAAATGTTAAGGTCCTAGCCAATGTAAAAGATAAAATCGTTATCGCCCGCCAAGACAAGTTGCTTGTAACAGCCTTTCATCCTGAGTTAACGGGCGACGACCGAATTCATAAGTATTTCATTGCCATGGCACAAGAATAAAACATAAAATAATAAATCCAACAAAAAAGCAGCTGCAATGTTTGGTCATAATTAAACATTGCAGCTGCTTTTTGTTTGCTTCTTTACTTTTGATCAGTTCGTACTTACATGATGAACTTTTTTACCAGGAGAATAGATGTCCATAATATTCCAATGTCCAGCAGTTGGAACTGGATTATTCAGCATGGAAACATCAAGGACGACGGGTTTATTCAAGGTAATCGCCTTAGCTAAAGCAGGCTTGAAGTCAGCCGCCTTTTCAATTTTTATTCCTTCTACACCATAGGCTCTGGCAATGGCTGCGTAATCGGGTGAATAAGATTCTCCGTCTTTCTCAAATAAAGTTCCAAATGTCGTATCATAATGCGCTTTTTCCAACCCTGCAATCGTACCGAAAGCACGATTATTCATAATAACGAAAATGGCTGGAATATGCTCAATCGCTGCTGTAGCCAATACTGCTGGATTCTGACCAAAACCACCGTCACCAATAAGTGACACGACAACTTTATCAGGAGCCGCAACTTTAGCCCCTAAAGCGGCTGGTGACCCAAATCCCATGGTGGCATAGCCTCCCGGAGTAATAAATGTACCTGGTTCATAAATCGGAAATTGCTGACCTACACCATTTTTATTCCAGCCTACATCTGTTGTAATGATGGCATCCTTGGGTAGAACTTCCCGCAAGTCAGCTAGAATACGCTGCGGACACATGGGAAAATCATTGCTTTCTTCGAACTTCTTATTGCTGGCCTTAAATTCTTTTTTATATGCTGCGATTTCTTGTTCAAGTGCTTTATTTTGTTTGCCCTTGGGAAAAAGCTGTTTCGCTACACGATTAAGAACGGTAAGCGCCTGCTTCAAGTCCGCGACAGCACCAATTTCAACGGGGTAATTGCGCCCAATTTCGCTGGGATCAATATCGATCTGAATGAGCTTAGTTGGCGGGAAATTAAAGGTAAACTCAGGGTACCAAGAACTGCAATCGGCTTCTTTAAAACTTGTCCCCAGCCCTAAAATATAATCGGCTGCTTTGCACTTATCATTAATAAACTTCGTTCCCCAAAAGCCTGTCATACCCAATGTAAGCGGATGATCATCAGGCATAGTGCCTTTACCCATTAGTGTATGAGCAACAGCAATCCCCATGTGATCAACAAATTCCCGTAGTTCCTTAGCAGCATCAGCCAACATGATACCACCACCAATGTAAATCAGCGGATTCTTCGCTGCAGCCAATATTTTAATAATTTTAGCTGCCAATTCATCATCAATTGATGGTTTACAAAGAACTTTCGTATTCTGATCATATTTTTCAAATAATGCTACATCAATTTCTTTCGAAAAAATATCCATGGGCACATCAACAAGTACCGGTCCAGGACGACCGGATTCAGCTAAAGCGAAAGCTTTTTCCATGATTTCCGGCAATAAATGAGCACTATCTACGCGCCAAGCACGCTTAACAAAAGGCCGATAAATTTCCCATTGATCTCCATCAGCATGCAAATTCACTTCCTGATGCGGATGCTTGCCAAAATAATGTGAAGGAACATCTCCGGCAATCACAACCATTGGAATTGAATCCAGAGCAGCATTGGCTACGCCTGTAGCTGCATTTGTCAGACCTGGCCCAAGGTGACTTAAAACAACAGAAGCTTTCTTGGTAACCCGGGCATAGCCATCAGCAGCATGAGAAGCGATTTGTTCATGTCTCACATTAATATAGCGAATTTTTTCACTCTTCGATAATGCAGCCAAGAATGCAATATTCGTATGACCGCACAGACCAAAAATATGTTTAATACCTCGTCTTTCCAAATACTTTATCAATTGGTTGGATACTAAATCTTTCATGTTCATTCCCCCTACTAAATTCAAAATAATTGCAAATGATCGTGATAATGATCCAATTACTGGATTTATTCCCCGGACATTGACCGCTCGACAATGTCAAAGGCCATGCGCAAATCTTCAATCGGAATTTGGCCGGGAGCCGAACTTTTGTCTCCTACTGCAAAACTAAGTGCAGAACCAAAAACACCACCAACAATTCTACTAATTGCACCGTACTTGCCCATCGACATCGTAATGAGTGGTATGGTTAAGCGGTTTTTCGCTGCCAACGTAGCCTCAAATAGAATTAGGACATCTTCCAATGTTTGTGGCATCACTGCTACTTTAGCAACATCAAGCTGATATTGATCTGCCTCTGTAAATTTTTGTGATAATATCTTAGCACTTGGTGTACATTCAAAATTATGAAAAGAACCAATGATTTTTGTACCCTGCTCAGTAGCTACCTTTCTAAGATAACGAATATACTCAGATTCATTACTCAGTTCACAATCTACATATTCAACAGTCGTATTTCTACATATTTCCACATTTAATTCAATAGCTTCCTTATCTGATAAGGAAATTGGCTGGCCTCCTTCACGAATAGATCTTATAGTAAAAATCATGGGAATATCCCCAATGACCTTTTTCAAATGATTTGCTAAGGCTACTGTCTTCGCTGAATCATGAATATTCTCAAAAAAATCTACTCGCCATTCAATAATGTCAGGCTTTTTGACGAGAATTTTTTTTAATTCATTACCAATTTCTTTCTCAGTCTTTCCGACTAACGGGGTACAGATAAGCGGTTGCTTTCCTTCACCAATTAAATTTTTTTTCACACTTTGTCCTCCTTCAAATCCAGATCCTATTCAATTATTGGAACTATCTAAATTTTATAATGTTTTTTATATATTTGCAATCGATAATTGTGATATAATTTATATGTAATAAAGAATAATTAGGAGGTGCGTTGATGGAAATTCATCAATTACAATATATTGTTGAAGTTGCTAAACACCGACACTTTACACACGCTGCTGAAGAAATTTGTGTTGCTCAATCTTCATTATCACAACAAATCACCAAACTCGAAGAAGAACTAGGCATAAAGCTATTTGAGCGAACCACTCGTTTTGTCAATCCTACTCCAGCGGGCCTGGAATTTATTTCTTATGCTAAGAAAATATTAGCTGAAATCGAATTATCCAAGCAATGTATGCAAGCACATGTAGGGCTCACCAAAGGAACTCTGCACATCGGAGCCATTACTACGTTAGAAAATATTGGCTTTGTTTCGCTCATTACATCCTTTCATAATTTGTTTCCTGGTTTATACTTAGATATCGCGCTAAATGGCAGTTATCATCTAGCCGAAATGTTACGTACCTCTGAAATTGACACCGCTCTACTTACTCCTCCTGAGCTTGATGATGATGCAGATATTGTCTATTATCCCTTAGGAGATGATGAATTTGTCCTTGCTACCACTAGCTCGTCACCACTAGCAACAAAAAAAGTCGTTGATTTGTCCGAACTATCGAAAGAAAATTTTATCTTCCCCAGTCCTGATCAAAGTATCCATAAAATTTATTTAAAAGCATGCCGCGACGCAGGATTTACGCCGACCATCGTTTGTCAAAGCAGTCACTCTGAAACAAGTCTGGCATTAGTAAGTGATGGAATGGGTATCGGATTCTTTCCTTTAGGAATGTTACTTGCCAATACCTCAACAAAAGTTTCCATCATCAGATTAGCAAAACCGATCAAAAAGCATGTCGCTATGGCCCTCTTAAAACGTTCGCATTATACGCCTGCCGTTGCAGCTTTCCGTGATTATGTATTAAAACGCTGTCAAAATACGCAGCAAAACAAATAAATGAATTTAAGCTATCACCCCTAATTTTTATTTTAGCAGCAACGATAACCCCCTTCCTATTATGACTAGAATAATATCCCTCGCCGGATTTTTCAAGTGCTGCAAATTGTTCCATATCATGCCAGAACCAAATAACCCCATAAGTCTGCCTGACCATCTTATCAATATACTTAAACTCTGCCCCAAGATGCAAACCTGCATTAATTTTCCTTGCTATTAAAATCTAAAACTAAACTTTAAACTTCGCAACGGCCTCTTCCAAGTTACGGGACAAATTAGATAAATTCTGACTAGAAGCAGCAATTTCTTCCATTGATGCGGATTGTTCTTCCATCGCAGCGGAAATCGTTTGTGTTTCAGCAACATTTTCCTTAATTATATGATCAACGGTATTTGTTGAGGCTAACAATGCTTGGCCATGCGAAGCTATTTGTGTAATGGAATGTGATATCTGATAAATATGTTTAGATAAATCGACAACAGATTCAGCAATTTTTTCAAATGTCTCTCCCGCAGAATCGACTATGATCATGCCCGATTTTATGCCTTCTACACCAGCTTGCGTTACATTAACCGCCTGATTCATATTCATTTGATTTTTTTGAATTAATTTCCCGATTTTTAGAGCCGCCTGATTGGATTCCTCAGCCAACTTTCTTACTTCTTCAGCTACCACCGCAAAACCATGCCCATGCTCACCAGCACGTGCTGCTTCAATTGCAGCATTTAATGCAAGCAAATTTGTTTGACGAGAAATAGTAGAAATAAGATTGACAATTTCATTAATTTCCTGAGAACCATCAGCAAGCTCTGCAATGGCACTTTGAATATCTTCTGAACCTTTACCAATTTTTTTCATTTGTTCCATGGCATTCTGTAAAGAAACTTTACCATTGATAGCATCCTGTGAAGTAATATCCGCTATTTGAGAAACAGCCTGAGTTGTATTCGCAATTCGTTCTGTACTACTGGATAATTCTTTCGATATTGTAACCATTTGTGCTGTTGCAGAAGCTTGTTTTTCAATACCCTCTGCAATTTGATTAATAGAATGGACTATTTGATCCGATGCTTCTGCTGATTGATAAGAACTGGCTGTTAACTGTTCACTTGATGAAGCCACTTGTTCTGATTGCGCTTTAACTGACAGAATTAAGACATTTAATTTGGATCGCATTTCATAAAAACCCTTTGCTAATAATCCGATTTCATCTTTTTCAACTATTTTCCTTTCACGATATCTAAGATCGCCCTGTGATAACAGCATACATTCATCAAGAATCATTCTCAGAGGCCGAATCATTCGACTGGCCGAAAAATATCCGATTAATATTACCAGAAAGATAGTAACAATTAGAATAGCAGCATTTGTTAGCGTTAATTGTCGTATCTTTTCTGACAAAACAGAAGCGGGGGTTTCATGTACAATAACCCATCCCGTTATTGGATCATATGAATAATTAACAATTTTACGAACATCTTGCTCATCTTTTATATCTACTGTTCCAGTTTCACCTTTCAAGCCTTGTTGAATAAAATTAACATTTGACAAATCCATACGTTTTTCAACTAATTCACGTTTCGGATGGGCAATCACCTTTCCCTCACGATCTACAATGTAAAAAATACTATTATCACTTGATTTCTCTATTACCATATTAATCAGCATATCCAAATCAATTGTACCCTGCAAAACACCTGCAATATTCGTACTATCTGTCAAATATATTGGTGTTGCCAATACAATAATTAAATGATTATTATCCTTGCTAACCAACGTTTCTGATACAACGTCTGTTTGTCCCTTCAGCGCATATTGAAAAAATTTACGATCACTAATGTCTGGGAAAAGCTTGGAATCATCACTTTTTACTATTTGCTTCCCCTCCTGAGTATCTACAACAATGGGTAACAGCATCGGATATGTTTGAGAAATCTCGACAAGAAACGGTTTAGATGCTTGCGCATCAAAAGAACGTATCTGTGGCGTTTTAGCCGACATTTTTAATATGTCAAGCTGTTTTGCAATTAAATTCTGTACTTCCAACTGCAATTTTTCTACTTGGGAGTGACTTGATAATAAATAATCTGAATGAACTATATTACTAAATAAATAAGTAGAAAGAAGGAATACTAAAACAAGGGGTGTACAACTAATTACTAACAAAAATATCATTAATTTCTTTCTCATCTACATACACCTCCAAATTAATTTGTAGCCAATATTAGCACACTATTGATAAAATTAAATATTTCACGCGTGTATGCGTTATCTACATTCAAACAGACTAAGATGGTAATAGCTCACAGGAACCCACGTTGAATGTTGTGTAGTACTACATTCGACAGAAAGGTTAACTCTGTGAGCTATATTACGATAAAACTTTTATTTATTGCCTGAAACAATTTTAGCAATTGTCTCGCTCATCATAGCAGTAGGTTCTTCAACGCCTGTCCATAAGGAAAATGCCTTGGCCCCTTGGTTAATACACATACCTAATCCATTCATAATTTTGCAGCCACATTCTTCAGCATCGAGCAGTAATTGTGTTTTATCCGGATTGTAAGTACAATCAATAACAAATAAATCCTTACGCAAAACCTCCTTGCCTATTGGGCTCTCGCCTAGATGAGGATACATACCTACACCTGAGGCATTAATAAGCACATTGCTCTTGGCGATATATTGCGGACACGCTTTTTGACCAAAAGGGACAACTTCGGCACAGGGAGCTATATTCGTATTAATATCATTGACTAAAGATTTACTTGCTTGACTAATCTTATCGGTTATATATATTTTTTTTGCTCCTTTAAAAGCTAAAGTTGAACATACAGCCCGTGCAGCACCGCCAGCGCCAAAGACAAAAAAAGTGGTTTGACTAAGATCAGCCGTCGTTTTATCCATATAAGCTTTGACAAAACCTTCGCCGTCCGTATTATATCCCTTTAACTTACCATCTTTTATAACAACAGTATTGACTGATCCGATCTTTTCTGCCAATTCATCTACTTCATCTAAGTACTCCATAATTTTAATCTTATTTGGTTTTGTAACATTAAATCCAGCAAAATGCATATTCTTGATACCTGTTACAACCGATAATAATTTTTCATTGCCTACTTCAATTGGAAAATAAAAGTAATCCAAATCTAATTTCTGAAAGGTTTCATTGTGCATTTGTGGTGAAAAAGTTTGTTTTAACGGGTCCCCTAACAGACCGACTAATTTTGTATCTACTGTAACCATTGAAAAACACTCCTTATAATTTATATTTTCCCAAAGAAATTTAGTAGAACAGATGCAGCTACAGTTTCGCCAATGCTTCCGCCTGCCTGAATGTATTCAAGCTAGGCGGCTGCATTGACGCCTTTATACTGCACCGGATCAAGGTAATCGACATACCACGCGAGACCAATTAGTACATTCAAAAATTTTTGTTTACTCTTTAACAGGTTCTAACTCTATACGACTAATCTTTCCAACAAGGAAAATATAAGAACAAGCTCCAGCTAAAGCTACGCAACTCATAAATATTAAAGCACCAGTAAATGACCCCGTTGACTGAACAATGAAGCCGATTACAATGGGCGTAATAATACCAGACAGATTCGCAAAAAAGTTAAACACACCGCCTGCTAACCCTACTAATTTACTAGGCGCCACATCACCAACAATAACCCAGCCAAGTGCTGCCATACCTTGTGCAAAAAAAGCTACGGACATGATAGCAATAATCGTATTAAAGTCGTTGGAATAATTGGCCAATACAATGGTGCAACACCCCAACCCTCCCGTAATAATCGGAAGTTTACGGGCAATGGAAAGTGAATAACCTTTCTTTAACATCGTATCAGACCAATATCCTCCGACAAGAACCCCGAGAAAAGCAGCAGCATATGGAATGGAAGCATAAATACCTGCTTTCAACATGGGCATATGTTTTTCCGCAACCAAGTAGGTCGGAAACCAAGTTAAGAAAAAAATCAGCGTAGAATTCGTAGCAAACTGACCAATATAAATACCCCAAAGTTGGCGATGTTTAAAAAGTTCTCCTAAATCTTTCCAGTTGATTTTTGCACCAGTAACTGTCTTATCTGCCAAACCGTCGCCCTGACGAATGTACTCAAGTTCAGCCTCATTTACAGAGGTGCTGTTCTGAGGATCACGATAGTACATATACCATATGCCACTAAACAAAATACCTATTATACCAGTAATCCAAAAAATACTTGACCAACCAAAAGTAGCTGAAAGCCAAAACAATACTGGCGTAAGAAAAGCCAAACCGACATATTCACCAGCAGTGTATATGGAAGTTACCGTAGCACGTTCCTGCTTGGGAAACCAGGAGGCAGCAACACGGCTGTTTGTTGGGAATGCGGGAGCTTCGGAAAATCCAACAGCCAGACGAAGGCCAAATAAAACGGCAACACTTCTGCCGAAACCCATGAGAAGAGTAAATAAAGACCATAAACCACAAGAAACAGTATAAGTCACTCTAGACCCAAAACGATCTAAAAACCAGCCACCAGGTAATTGCATCAACGCATAAGACCAACTAAAACCAGAAAATAAAAGACCTAACGTAGCCGCATCAAATCCAAGCTCCCCTTTAATAGCCGGTGCAGCTACCGCCATATTTGTACGATCAAGATAATTAATCGCAGTTGCCAGAAACAAAAGGAAACAAACCATAAAACGGACGCGGGTTGGTTTTTGATGTGATAAGTTAGGTAATACCTGATTTTCTTTAGTTAATGAAGAATCCATCATCTCATCTCCTAATCTTTTTCATATTAACAACCATAGCCTTCATTTTTAATTTTGCCACCTTGTTTTCCCACTCCCACCGCCTCTTTATCCATTTTATTATGCTCCAATTTTTCTTAAACTGAAGATAACCTTAAAACAAGTATTCGGAAATAATTCACTGAATAAAACCAAATTAACAAAATAATTTTTATTAACTAAATTTTATAATTTTATCTTTATATTTGCAATCGATAGTTTTAATATAATTAACCGTCGAAAACGATTAATAGAATTTTCTTATAACTATACAAAAGGTGCAACTTCTGCACAGAAAGCAATTTTAGTATTCTTCATCCAACACGATTCTTTCGACCTTAGTAAGAACAAAAAGATAGGCACATATACCACACACTGAAACAAGGGATACATAAGCAAGTGCCATATTAAAACCGCCAGTACCTTGAACGATAAAACCAACAATCATCGGCGAGGTAGCACTGCCGATATTGGCAATAAAATTCAGTAAGCCGCCAGAAATCCCAAGGAGATCCTTTGGCGCAATATCAGATAACAATGCGCCAGTGACGGTTGACGCCATAGCCTGACCAAAAAAAGCAACTGCCATGCACGCTATTACGCCATTAATATTATCAAAGTAGTTTGCGCCCATGATAACTGCGGACATGAAAAAGCCGGCAATAATAGGAGTTTTACGCGAAATAGTCTTAGAGTAACCATGATCTGTCATCCAATCAGACCATTTGCCACCAACAAGGGAACCAATAATTGCTACTAGGAACGGAAACATGGCATAAAAACCGCCTTTTAAAATTGTAAGCCCTTTGGCAGTAATTAAATAGGATGGAAACCAAGTCAAAAAGAAAAATAAAGTCGTCATGATCGAGAAGTGACCAATAAACATGCCAACCAGTTTACGCTGGCAGAATAGCTTACCAACGGTTTTCCACGAAACAGTCTTTCCTTGTGCAACACCGCTTTCTACTAAAGCGCCGCCTTCTTTGATGTACTTCATTTCTGCTTCGTTCATATCGGAACACTCTGCAGGATCTTTATAATTATAGTGCCAGATAAGAGCAACTACGATGCCGATGCCGCCAGTACCATAAAATCATTTGCCAGCCATAAGTAACAAGTACCCAGGAAAGCAAAGGTGTTAAAAAACCTAATGCAAAATACTCCATACCAGTGTATGCTCCAACAGCAAGGGCTCGTTCCCTGTCTGGAAACCACGCCGCAACACAGCGAACATTTGTTGGAATTATCGGTGCTTCAAATACACCAACGAAAGCCCGAACTCCAAGTAGCTTCGTCAGACTATTGGTTAGACCCATACAAAAGGTGGAAGCTGACCAGCCGACAATAGCAACTGTAAACATAATTCTCGGTCCAAATCTATCCAAAAGCGCGCCGGCAAAGGGAAGACAAAAGGCGTAAGACCAGGCAAAAGCAGAAAATAAAACACCCATTGTCGCTGCATTAATTCCCAATTCTTTTTGCATAACTGGTGCAGCTACAGCAAGATTACCTCGATCTAAATAATTGAGACTAATAACCATACAAATAAGACCTAACATAAACCAACGTCTTTTAGTCGGTTTTACAGCGTTTTCTATTTTCCCCATAATAGTCCTTGATTGTGCTTCCATAATACCCTTCCCTTTCTTGTTCTAAAATTTTCACAAAGCTTTTATTATTAACTGAATTTTATAGTTTTATTTTAATATTCGCAATCTATGTTTTCGTTATAATTAACATGCAGAGACGATTAATCGAATTTTCTTATAAGTACGAAACTCCCCATAGGATAAATCCTGAAAAACAAATTAGAAGAACAAAAGAGAAGCGAATAGTATTAATACCACTACTCACTTCTCTTTTGTCCTTTTCGTATAGTTAGAAACTTGTCTATCAGTATAATATAAATTAAACAGACTTACATCAATAACACATTGTAAATCGCTTATCCAAAAAAGCACGATTTAACGCTGAAGATTAAGCCATAACCGCTCCTCTTCAGTTAATAAAATATCGGCCGCCGCTATGCTGGAACGCACCCCTAACGGTTTCTGCGGACCTATTACTGCACAAATAGGAAATGCTTGATTTAACACATACGCCAAAGCAACATTGGTCGCCTCAATCCCATTACCTATTTTTTTTGCTAATTGAGTAGCCCTTTTTAAGCGCTCCATATTTTCTTCACTATAATAAACTCGCGCGATGTCAGGATTGGGAAATTCTCCAGGCTTAAATTGACTTGCAAAATAAAAAAAGCCACTAGCCTGAGCCGCCCATGAAAAAAGTGGTAATTGCGTCTTCTCGTGCCAAGCTATATACTTGTCATCTGCGTAAACAACACCTTCCCAACGATTCTCGGTCACTTTGGCCAAACTGAGACTTGGACTATTTAGGGCGATACCTGTATAGCCTTTTTTATTTGTATAAGCAATGGCTTCGTCCATTCGCTGCGTAGACCAATTTGAAACGCCATAAGTCTTAATAAGCCCGGTCTGCTTATGCTCTTCCAACGTATCCATCAGTTCTCCGACAGGAACAGAAGGATCGTCACGATGGAGCAAAAACATATCGAAATAATCAGTTCCCATATTTTCTAAACTATATTTTAAATCCTCCGTAATAAATTCCGGCCTTACTCTCTTTTGCTCCGGATGATGAATACCCTCTTGATCCACATAGTGATGACAACCTTTACTAATTAGCATGACATCCTTGCGATTTCTGGCTTTTAGCCACAAGGCAATGGCGCGTTCACTTTGGCCCACACCATAAACACGCGATGTATCTAAAACATTACCGCCCTGTGCGACATAGGTATCCAGTATTTCAAATACTAAGTCTTTTATTTCAGGTCTAAAAAATGAAGTACCTAAAACGATTTGCGAAACCAACTGTTCTAATCCTTTAACAGCAACATATCTCATTTTGATTGTTCGTTCCTTTTCTATTAGTAGTCAATCAGGGTATAGACACCCGTTAATTATCTTAAAGGCCAGAACAAACGGAATAAATTAACCACTCAAATTGCATTTGATCATCACTTGCCACTATTTCTTCCATAATTTTCTTTATTTCTATTTTAATATCTTCCAAAATGGCACTAGGCGTATCGCTACACGATGTCAGTTCATCATCTACACATAAGCCTTCACAACTAAAAAATGCATGAAAATCTGTAGAACGAATATTTCGATTCATAATCCAGCGGTTTTTTCTTTCTATAGGGATATAATTTTTACATAACCATAAACCGTAACGTTCCTGTACCCTATATGCACCTATTCGTTGCTCCTGATCCGATTGAATCAGCAACGGATTATACTGTAATTTAACTTTATCACCTTCAATATAAAAAACTGCCTCATAGGAAATTTCGGGAAAGTGCTGCAAAAAACCTGTTTTAACAAATTTCTTGCAATAATAGTCCGGCGCTTTCATGCGATGTGCTTCAAACAATATATCAGGAGTACTGCTTTCGGCTGGGAATACATGACCAAAAGAAATCTTTTCTGCTTCTTCCCGTTCTAATCCTTTCAGAAATAAAACAGCTCCCTCATGACTTGTTTTACCCAATTTAAGTTCTACAGAACCAAACCGCGTAAACCACATCACGTAATCTTTTAACACTTCATGCTTAAAATTCTGTTGGTAAGATTCAGCTGTACTATTTAATTTTTTGGTAAAAATTTTTTCGCCAAAAATACTATCCCGATATTTTACAACAAGAATTTCTTCGTTTTCCCCTATAATTGAACAGTCCACTGCAATCCGAGTAGCTTCAGCATCAAGTGCACAAGCAATCCTATCCCGAATCATGAATAAAATGTTCATCTTATCATTCACTTTTTCAGCACCTGTCTGACTTGGAGCAACCGTTAATGCAGCTTTTTGCATAAAAACACCCTCTTTTATCTACTAATAATTTACTTCCCCTGATAATCAGAAATTCCTGCTCTTATAATCATTATAAACCGATATCTTATAACCTCTCTGCTCACACAAAAAAATTGACAAAGAAAACAAAGGACGGTAGAGAAAAACACGTCCTTTGTAAATACGATATTTTACTTTTAATCATCTTATCACAACCATTATATGGCGTTAGAGAGTCATTTACGCGGATGAGCCGCAAAATAATCTTTGGCAGTTTGCAAACAACGCCACGCATGTTCCCCAAAGCCCAATTCCTTCGCACGCGCAACATTAGGTAGCTCAATTGAATAGGGAATCTCAGGTATTCGATTTAAGATGCTCGCAATATCAATACCGCCTTCACCACAATACAAGCGTGCCTCACGAAGGATACGTGTCATCTCTTCTTTCTCTGCCGGAATTTTCGCGGAAGCATCACAAAGATGTGCAAAATGGAACCATTCGCGGGGCACTGCATCTAGATCTTCAACCTTGTCACCTGCGCGATGAAAATGATGCGTATCGATCATAAGACCAGCATTTTCACGCTTTACGGTACGAAGAACATCAAGTGCTCCCGCAAGATTAAATACGCTGGCAATAGGAACGTACTCAAGGTTTACCGTCAGACCGAACTGTTTGGCCTGATCACACAGTTCGGAAAAACGCTCAATCGCAAAATTGCGATCATCAGTCCAGATACTGCTAAGAACATGGCGACCACCCAATTCGGCAGAAACTTCCATAGCAGGCAAATACTTTTTCACATCGACACCGTCATAAATGCGCGCCAATTCAATGTCGTGAAGTTTAACGCCTGTATCAGCCATCGCTGTTTTGGTTTGCCGCATCAAATCCTTGTTTTCGTCCAACGCATAATTAGGCTCACCAGGCAGTCCCAAATTAATAGGCCGAAGGCTGACGAAATCATAGCCAGCCCGCGCAGCAATATAAGTCATCTCGGGAGGCGGACAGCCAAGCACTGTAAGATAAGCTAAAGAAAATTGTTTTGTCATTTTTATTCCTCCTATTATTATTGATAATAGTGAAAGCAAGTAATTTACGAAATTATCGGTATTAACTAAATTTTAAAACTTCAATTTTATCTTTGCAATCGATAATTACGATGTAATTTATTATAAAAAAATATTAATAGTATTAAAAAAAACAAACACCCTTTATTGAACTGCAAAGAATCGCATCGCACAAATTTCGAACTACTAACTGAACCGATATATAACTCCAACACAACAAAAAACAGGAGAATCTCTATAACTACGATTCTCCTGCTCTTTGTTCTTGCTGCAACCGCAAAATGATTACGCTTTTACCAGTGACATACCGAGTTCAAAAGCCTGTTCATTCTTAGCTTCTGTTCCTTTTGGTACCCGAGCCAGTACGGCCTTCACGGCCGACTC
>NZ_JAHGVE010000040.1 GCF_018835585.1 Pelorhabdus rhamnosifermentans | reverse complement strand
AAAATGATACCTGGATTAATTGTAAATGAGATAAGCAAAGACCTCAAATCGTCAGCAATGCCATCACCAATGGTCCACCTAACACGCAGTACAGCAGAATGCCGCTGCCTCATATGCGGTAAATTTCTTGGATTGCTCACTCATTGCCATGCCGAAAAACACGGCTATAAAAACAAACAGGAAATGATTGATGATGGCAAGATTGAGTTTTTACATAAACGGGGGACACATCATGAAGATTGAAAATGACATACGATCGGAACATAGTATTCAAAATGAAATTCAAGTAGCTATATCTGAAAACAACCTTGGCACACCATTCCGCATTAATGTAGGCTTCGCTTGGACTGGAAACAAAATAATTCATAACGGTGATGGATCTAAGACCATCAAGGACCCGCGCCCGTTTGCAACTTTTGGTGCTCAAACAAAACAGTATAAGGGCTTTTCAGATGTATTTGTTGTCATGCCAACGGTTATTACTCCCGATATGGTTGGTCAAAAAATAGCTAGGATAGGGTTCCTTGAAATTAAAACGAAAACAGGCAGACCAACCAAGGAACAGTTGGATTTTATATCTCTTATGCAATCTAAGGGAGCATCGGCTGGTGTGGCGCGTTCGGTGGAAGATGCCATACAGATATTAAGCGAAAGGTGATGATAGGTAATGACAAGTGAACAAAACGTAATTATTAAAATAAATGGCCGAACTATTAAAGTGCAGTTTAGTCATTGCCAAGATTGCAAATATTTTAGTCCATGTTATCAAGACGGACGAGGCCCGGGATATATTGATCAAGATTGCGTAACAGGACCGGTGGTGAGTAACCATGACTCTCAATAGAATGCAGCAGGTCGGGTTTGAACGTGCTAAAAAATGGTGGATTGATGGCAATGAACAAATTTTTAAAATAGCTGGTTATGCCGGTACCGGAAAAACGTTTTTATCTGCAACTATTGCCACTGAATTAGCCGACAACAATATTGCTTTTTGTGCTTATACCGGTAAAGCTGCTTTGGTCATGCAGCAGCGGGGCATGCCAGCAACAACCATTCACCAGCTGATTTATAATACCGAAGTCAAACAAATTCCGTACCGTGATGATGACGGACGTTTGAAATATAAACGTAAGCTTGTTACCGAGCTCAAAGAAAAACTCGAGCCGAAACCGCAAATTATCCTGGTTGATGAATCCAGTATGGTCGATACAAAAATATTACGTGATTTGCTGTCTTTCGATATCCCGATTATTGCAGTTGGAGATCCGTTCCAACTGCCTCCTGTTAACGGGGATGAATCTGATTTATTGACTGATCCAGATGTAACACTGGAAGAGATCATGCGACAAGACGAAGGCAGCGCCATTGCTTACCTAGCAGAAAAAATTCGTAAATCAAAGCCACTTCGTGAAGATGAAAGTTATCCTGGTTGTATATGGCAGATGCCAAAAGAAATTATCCGGGATGAATATCAAAAAGATATGTTTAAATGGGCGGATCAGATCATTGCCGGAAGAAACAGCACGGTCAACAAAGTAAATCAGCAAGCACGGCAGCACCTTGGATTCGAGGGAGATTTACCAGTCGTAGGGGATAAGCTGATTTGCAAGAAAAACGCATGGGACACAGTTTTATTCGACGGCAAACTTCCAACCGCATTAGTAAATGGATTGATTGGTTATTGCACGCATACAGAGGAACGGGAAAAAATTGAAACAGTGCCCTGGCGTAAAGAACCGATTATTGGTATTGAACATCTTTTAAACTTGCGGCCAGTTTTTGAGGATAAAGCCGAATTCAAGGAACTTAAATATAATCCTGCGTCACTATGGGAGAGCAAGCAGGCCAGAGGCAATATGAAAGGGATTATCTTTCAGTTTGCTTACTGTATTACCTGTCACGCCTCCCAGGGCAGCGAATGGGATAATATTTTGTTATATGACGACAGTTGGCATGACAATAAAGATCCGATGTTTCAGGCACGGTGGAGATATACGGGAATAACGAGAGCAGCCAAAAGGCTTGTCTGGCTACGATAGGTAGTGATTACCATGGACACAATACAATTTCTAAAAACTATATATGAAAACGCTGAAACGGGTTACACCGAGATATTTACATTGCCGTCAGCGATTGGTACCGCTTGTACTGTAGACGATTTGGACAAGGTTACGGCAATATTACCAAACGTTCCAATTGGCCAGAATATTTATTTTACGCCAGGCATTACAGCAGCACCAATCAATAGCAAACCATCAAATGAAAGCATCATTGGCATTCCGGCGCTATGGGTGGATATCGATATTTTCGACCCCAATAATCCCGATACACATGCCAAGAAAAACCTGCCCAAGACGGTTGAGGAAGCTAGAACATTATTACCGTTGCCGCCGTCTTTGATTGTCCATTCTGGTTATGGAATTCACGCCTGGTGGCTCTTACGAGAATGTTGGTATTTTGATACTCCCGAAGAAAAGCAACAAGCACAGGGGCTATCAAATCGTTTACAGGCATGTGTTCGGCAAAGGGCAGCACAGTCTGGTTGGCACCTAGACGCAACGTTTGATTTATCACGTGTTATGCGGCTACCTGGTACTGTAAATTATAAAAATCCGCAACGGCCGATCATGGCCAGCGTGATCGAACAGTCGGACGTCCGATATAACCCGTCTGATTTTGATAGAGTTTTACCGGCTATAGTGGAAACTGCAGCAACAACAGAACGAAGGACAGCAGCATTTGAACGGCGCGAAACTGATGGACCAGCTGAATATATGCTTACAAATTGCATGTTTATGCAGCACTGCCAGTTAAACGCGAAAACGCTGTCATATGGTGAATGGCTGGCCATGATTACAAATTTAGTGCGGGCTATAGATGGTATTGAAGCGGTTCACGCCATGTCAGCGTTAGACCCGAATCGATACAATCAAAGCGACTGTGATAAGAAAATTGATGAAGCCCTAGGATCCATGAATCCTCAAAATTGCGAGTATATCCGAAGTCTTGGTTTTCAAGGCTGTCCAGCAGGAGGTTGCGGAATGGCGGCCCCTTGCGGGTGGTCCCTGGGTAAACTTCCTCAGGCGAAAGCGATTATTCGAGCTATTACGGTACCCACACCGGAAACGGTTTACACTCCCGAAACACTAGGTGCCCTTGCAATTTTACAAAAACAATCACCAGCCGATTATGATATATTTTATCAACGTTGCGGTGGCCAGCTTAATAAAAACACTTTGCGACATGAAATATCTGAATTTCGAAAAACAAATTCCGGTTTTACCGTTCTTGAAGGTGGACAAGCGGATTCGGATCAGCCAGAGTCAGAAGGTGATGGCCGAACGCTAGCTAGTACGGTACCCGATATTCCACTTGATTTAAAACTGCCGGCTGCGTCATCCAATTATTTTATGTGGCAGTTCAATAAAAACGGTGTGTCCATGATCAAAGAAACGGATCGTGGTAAACAAGTTACTAAAGTATCCTATGTGCCAATTTTAATAACAGATCGTATTTATAATATCGATAATGGCCAAGAAAAAGCAGTCGTGGCATTCAAAACGCATCGTAACCAATGGCGAAGTGTTACCTTGCCAAAATCGACTGTATTTGATGCAAAAAAAATCATGTGTCTAGCTGATAACGGTTTGATTATCAATTCCGAAATGGCCAGAGGTTTAACAAAATGGTTATCATCTTTGGAAGCGGCGAATGCCAGCACTATTCCAGACAAGAAAGGTGTGGGGAAATTAGGCTGGCGGGATCATGAGACAAAATTTATTTTTCCTGGACTTGATACCGGTTATACCTTGGATTTAGGTGATACAGGAGCAGATGGAGCAATAGAAGGTTATGGTGTTGCTGGTGATTTAGGTATTTGGATTGAGGCAATGCGTAAACTTCGCACACGACCTAAAGCACGATTTATTTTAGCAGCATCGTTTGCTGCGCCATTACTTAAAATTGTTGGCCAACGAATATTTTGCATTCACAATTGGGGTACCACAGCAGACGGAAAGTCGGCAACGCTATTTGCAGCGTTATCAGCCTGGGGTGATCCGGACAATCTTAAACAGACATTCAACCAAACCAATACTTTTGTTGAACGTACTGCTGAATTATTTACTGACTTACCCTTAGGCGTAAATGAATACGAAGTTTTGACTGATCGCAAAAAGGGTGACCAGGATCAGCTGACTTATATGATTTGTGAAGGCAAGGGTCGCGGCCGAGCTAAGCGGGAAGGCCTGCAAAAAACTTCCCAATGGCGAACCATTGCAATTAGCAACGGTGAAACTCCTCTGACAAGAAACAACAGTCGTGGTGGTGTCATTACCCGTGTACTCGAATTTAACGGGGGACCGCTTGCCGATGATAAAATTTTCGCGTCTGATTTATATCATGTTACGGCCGCAAATCATGGTCATGCAGGCAGATTATTTATTGAAATGTTGTTGAAAGCGAATCACGACGAAATACGAGATTTGTACAATAAAACGCGGTATGCCTTGCGCAATAAATATACGGATAATCTCGAATCACATCTGGATGCAGTGGCCTGTGTGTCAGTAGCCGATTACCTGATTAGCCAGTGGATTTTCGCGGAGGGGAAAGACACCGCCGTCGTCGGCGTGGCAACCATGTCCGATCATATTATTAGTGAGTTAGTTTCAAAATCAGAATCCGACGAATCGGAGCGCGTATGGGAATGGTTACAGGATTGGTTGGCTGCGAATGAAGGGCGATTATCACGGAATTTTAATGCTAATAAAAATCAGATTGTGGCATTAGGATATCATGAAGATGGTTGTATTAATATCATAAAATCAGAATTGATAGCGGCCATGCGTGCCGAGGGATATTCGCCGGAAAAGATATTTCGTGCATGGGCGGATAAAGGAAGAATTGCTTGTAGTTACTTGGGTGGTAAAAAAACATTTGGTATTCGAGGTAAATTAATCAATGGTATTAGACCTTATGTTATTCGAATCAAAGAAGAAGAAAAAGAGATTTCATTGCTTTAACGCACTAAAAAGTTAGACAAGTTAGACAAGGTTAGACAACAGTTAGACAGGCTTAAAGCCTTATAGTATATAGGTTTATATGGTATGTCTAACTTGTCTAACTTATAAACATATAATTACACTGTAAATATACCACCACTACCTTAGTTACCAATAACAGCATAAGTTAACATATTCCAAAGGTGGTAGTGGTGGTATATAAATATATACACACCCTGCGCAAGGTTAGACAAGTTAGACAAAACGCTTGAAATCCTTACGTGGTAAGGGATACAGCGATTTTAAAAGTTAGACAACAGTTAGACAAGCAAGGGGAATGAAATGGCGATGAAGTCAGTAATAACAAGGCTTTGGCAGGTTAGACAAACGTAAATTTGGAAGTTAGACAAACTTTACAATAATTAGGTGATAGCATGGAACTTTACGATTATATCCAGCAATCAATTCAACCTCCACTAGAAAATTCTCTGGGGCGTGTTTATCAAGACCAGTACCCGGAATTAACGAACGATAGCCGACTATGGCTAGAACTGTTCATGATAACGGATAGTCCTGATCATAGGCTGTCAGATCAATTAATGATTATTCGAGCAACAGGGGCCATATTGGTACCAGATCAGCAATGGGGTTATGTTATTCAGCCAGTGATTGATTCAACTGGTCAGAAAGGTTGGCAGTCGCAACAGCAGTATGAGCAGGAACGTCAATACCTGGTACCTTACACGCAAACATTGATTACAGCATTGATGGATTTGCGTAGGGGGTATGAACAGAAATTAATAGTTTGATGAGGTGAACATCATGACAGTAACTGAAATATCCAAGCGGCTTGAGCAAGCTGGATTTGATGATTATGAGATTGATTATTCAGCGGGTACCGTAACAATACATTTCGATTCGAAGGAGGATGAGCATGAACCGCACAGAAATTATTCAGATTGCAAGTGAAGCAGCAGTAAAAGCGGCTTTTGAATATCAAGAAAAACAGAATCAGAAGAAAAGTAAATCGCGTCATGATAAACGGTTGAGAAATACTAAGTTGCTGTTGAAAAATTATCGTTTGCTCAAAGATCACTGTGAAAATGCAGTTTTTGATAAAAAGGAGCTTATTGAAATTTCAGGGGTGAAAATTGTTGACCTGCTAGATTCATTAGACGGGTATGAACGTTCGGACTATATAGAATCAATAAAGAAAAGCGTAAGCAAAACACAAGTTATATTGGCTCATATTGATGCAATGATGAAAATTTACCGTATATATTGCGAAGAATCTGATAAACCGGAGGACTTGCGAAGATACCGGATCATTAGTTCTACATATTTAGAAAATACTAAGCCAGATGATATTTGTAGGGAGGAGGGGATCGACCAAAGAACTTATTATCGTGACAGTCGTGACGGAGTTGAAAAGCTAAGTTCTTTAATATTCGGCATTGACGGGCTGTCGGACGTGTCAAAAAGATGTCAGTGACGTGACAAAACGAATGTGATAAAATGATATTAGTAAAATTAATAAATATCAGAAAGCCGCTTATCATTGATAGGCGGCTTTAATTATACTTTGGTAGGACTGGCATAGGTTATTTGTTTATTCCCTTTTCTTTAATAACTCAGATAAAGAATCAGCACCATTGTCTTTCAAGATATTTTTAAGCTGTTTATCGCTACGGCTAGGAGGAATTTTGTTTCCATATTCTTTTTCCAAAGTTCCTTGTTCTGTATCTCCACGTTTTTTACGGATTTGTCCGTTGTTGTCTCGGCTTCGTTTAATTGTCAATTTCAACACCCCTTAATATGCCAGCCCATATTTATAATACAACTAAAAAGGGAAGCCGTCTCCTTTTATCGAATTGTGTTAGAAAATGGTAAAGGGAGATGTACGTGTTGGACGAAGAATCATTAAAAGAAGAAATAGCTTCATGGGATAAGAATCAGAGAGATCTTTTAATTGCTATTGCAAAAGCGATTAAAAATGAATTTGTACCAGTTACAGATAGCTATTATAATATGTTTAAACACCTTGGAATTTTTACTGAAGATATGCGGTTTAATGATAAAGGACATAAGACATTGCAAATTTTACGAGAACAATAGTTAATATTAGCGTTCCTTCGGGGCGCTTTTATTATCGAAAAATATTTCAAAATAAGTAAATAAAATCCTCTCTATTACTTGACATACATCAAGTAATTTGGTATAATTTAACCATAGAGAGGGGGTGATGATGAATGTGGATTTAAACACTGTAAGGGATGTTGCTACTACGGTAGCCGCCATACTTGCATCGGTCAAAGTAATTGTTGACCTGATGGAAAAATGGCAAAACAAAAACGCTCCCAGCCCTGGTAAGCATCGGAAGCGTTAAAGTGGTAGGGAGGGTAAAACCTCCCTCATCCCTTAAAATTAGTTTACCACATTCGTTGGAAATTATGAAGAAGATATCGACATTTGATTTTATCTTATTGTTTTTGTTTATTGTGTGGGTTTCCGCATTAGATTTTTATCACCTTACTGTGATTGAAGAGGTTGGCTTAGTGGCTACAGTTGTTTATATTATTCTAACCATTGTAAAGGTGATGAAAAAATGAGTTGGGTATTTAAAAATCGCGAAGAACTAGAAAGATTTATGATCGATGAAGTTGTAAATACTGCCGGAGTTATGGAATTGCTGAATTGCTCACGTCAGAATGTGTTTGATCTGATTAGGCGTGGTAAGTTAAAACCAATCAAGGAAACGCCAAAAGAACGATTATTTTTAAAATCTGATATACTTGAACGTATTAAGCCGTCCGAATAGGGCGGTATTTTTTTATGTCTGAAATGAGGTGATAGCCATGGTCAGTCTGCACTGCAACAATACAGCCTGCCATTACAACCTTGAACTTGATTGCACTGCTGGCCATGTCTATTACGTCAATCGGTTGTGTGTGACATTCAGAAATAAACCACGTAATGAGAACTATCGTGAACTGATGAAGGCGGACGTTGGTATTTGTGAACGCAAACATGGGGCTGTGAAACGAAGGGGACGATGAGTATGAGTTGCTACTATAGTAAACAGGAATGGAAAATTGTACAGCAAACACGTGACAGAAACCATTTGGCGATGGTTGCACAACGTCCTGAGAACAGAGATTGCGGCGAGTACGTATCAAAGTTAGAGGCAATGCCGGGGTGGGGTCAAGCACCGCCGTATGGAAGTCGAGAACTAAATAACAATGATTATTGATATCGTTTAAATTGTGTATGATTTCAAACAATTAAGCCATAGCCCCCCCATATCGCGGCTGTGAGGCTTCTGGACCAAGACCGGTGCCCCCCCTTCGAAAAATACACAGGCCGTTCGCGTGAGGGGGTGTAGGTAAAGTGAGGTGATATGTCATGGAAAACGTTGATTTAACCAAAGAGGAAAAAATAAAAAAAGAGATTCGAAGACTAACAAGCTTATTTACAAAGCTAGACGCAAAAACGAAAAAAGCCGTTAAATCGTTGATTGAGAATGCCGCATTCATGGCAGTCACCTTGCAGGACCTACAGGATACGATAAACGAAAAAGGTGTTACAGAAAAATATCAGAACGGCGCCAATCAACACGGTATTAAAAAATCTTCCGAGGTTGAAATTTATAACGCGATGATAAAAAATTATTCCAGCATCATCAAGCAGCTTACCGACTTATTACCGAAGGCAGATTTGGGGCCTCCTCCAAAAGGCAATGGGCTTATGGAATTCATAAAAAGTAAGTGAAAGGGGTGATCCCATTGAGCAATCAGTGGAGTTGATACCATGAATTTTATAACCGAGTATGCTAATGAAATAAAATCAGGGCGGATCATTGTTGGCAACAAAGTCCGCAAAGTATATTTTCATTTGATTGCTGAACTAGACGATCCAGCAAGTGAATGGGAATATGACGAACACTTAGCTGAACATGCAATAAATTTTATTGAACGGTACTGCAAACACTCTAAAGGCAAGCTTGGGGGCAAGCCCCTGCTGCTGGAATTATGGCAAAAAGCCTTGGTTGCTGCAACGTTTGGTGTAGTACATAAAAAAGACCGTACACGCCGCTTTCAGGAAGTCATGCTTGTTGTTGGTCGTAAAAATGGTAAATCGGTGCTTGCTTCAGCGATTGGTTTGTATATGATGATTGCTGATGGTGAGCCAGGGGCCGAGGTATTTGCGGCAGCAACCATGCGTGACCAAGCAAAAATTATATGGTTAGAAGCTAAGAGGATGGTTAATAAATCCCCAGATCTGCGAGATATGATAAAACCGTTAGTTGCAGAACTGGTTGGATATTTTAACGATTCTTTTTTTAAACCCCTTGGCAGTGATTCCGATACACTGGACGGGCTCAATGTTCACTGCGCTTTACTTGATGAGATTCATGCGTGGAAAACAAAAGCACTCTATGACGTTATTTTTGACGGTACGTCAGCACGCGAGCAGCCGTTAATATTCATAACTTCCACGGCCGGCATTATTCGCGAGTCGATATATGATATTAAATACGATGAAGCCGAAAACATGATCAACGGTTTTGATGATCCGAACATTTATAAAAATGAACGGTTCTTCCCTGTTATTTATGAGTTAGACAGCCGTAAAGAATGGACGGATCCTCATTGCTGGGCCAAAGCCAATCCGGGCCTTGGAACCATCAAGCAATTAAAACAGTTGAAGGCTAAAGTCGAGAAGGCACAAGCCAATCCGCGCCTGGTTAGTAATTTGTTATGCAAAGACTTTAATTTGCGGCAAACGTCATCTGAAGCATTTTTGACATTCGAACAGTTGAACAATGAAGCGACATTTGATATTACGCAGTTAAAGCCACGTTATGGTATTGGAGGCGTTGACTTATCAATTACAACAGACTTAACAGCAGCAGCGGTTTTATTTAAGGTCGTCGGTGACGAAACAATTTACTGTAAGCATATGTACTGGCTGCCTGAAGACTTGCTTGAAACCAGAGAACAGGACGACAAAATTCCTTATAGCACATGGCGAGATATGGGGCTTCTGCGTACCACTCCCGGCAACAAAGTAAATTATAAATTTGTCGTGGAATGGTTTATTGAGATGCGAGATGTGTACGACGTTTATATTCCTTGGATCGGGTACGATTATTTTTCAGCAGAATATTTTGTTCAAGATTTAAAAGAACAGTTTGGCGAAGAATGTCCAGAACCAGTTCATCAGGGAGCAAAAACTTTGTCAGGCCCATTGATGTCATTAGCTGCAGACTTAGATGCCAAGAAAATAAATTACGAGAACAATCCGGTGACTAAATGGTGTATGTCAAACGTGGCCGTAACCGAAGATCGTAATGCGAGTAAAATTCCCTGCAAGACAAGCAACCAGCGCCGCCGCATTGATGGATTTGCGGCAATGCTTGACGCTTATGTTGTGCTGGAAAGGCATCTTGAAGATTATACGAACATGATTTGAGGTGTTGACAATGGCACAGGATTTTTCGAAGAAACTGTATAATTCAGCCGCATGGAAAAAATGCCGTACAGCCTACATAAAGTCAGTATTTTGTTTGTGTGAGACTTGTAAAAAACCAACTGGCACGAGCGGAATACTCCATCACAAAATTACTCTCACTGAAGAAAATATTAACGATCCGAATATTACTTTAAATTGGGATCATCTTGAGTACCTTTGCCATTCTTGCCACAACCAAATTCACGCTGACGCTTTGCCCGTCCGCGAAGATGTAAGGTTTGACGAGCATGGAAATTTAGTAAAACGATAGGTGATAAAATGCAACGAATGTTATCGAAGACAGTTGATATTAAGCACACGTGTGGTCACATCGAACGAAAAAGGATTTGCGGATATCCCAATTGCATTGGCAGCTTGAAAAGTCAAATACAGAAGAAAATTTCTTATTATAGTAGTGTTGATTGCCCTAATTGCCAATACAAACAGGAGGTATAAATTTGAATATTTTAAAGAAAGTAACAGGATTTTTCAACCGTTCACCTACTGTTGTTCGATATGAACTGATTACAGACAGAGGTAACGGTTTTTATTCTTGGAACGGTAATTTGTATAAATCAGATATTATTCGAAGCTGTATAAGGCCGTTTTATAAGGCTGTAGGAAAATTGTTGGCAAAGCAAATACGCCAAACGGGTACTGATTTAAAAATTAATCCTGATTTGTATGTACAAGTTTTACTTGAAGAACCGAACCCATATATGACAGGGCAGATGCTACAAGAAAAGCTGGCCACACAATTCAAATTGAATAATAACGCTTTTGCTTATATCAATCGTGATGATTTTGGTTATGCAACTGAGATATATCCCATACCTGCCGTAGCCGTAGAAGCTATTTATGATAAAGATTATATGCTTTATCTTAAATTTACTTTTGCTAATGGAAGAACCGCGACATTTGCCTATGCTGACGTGATCCATCTTCGCCAAGATTATAACAGCAACGATATTTTTGGTGATGGCAATACGGAAGTACTGACTGGCTTGATGGAAATAGTCATAACAATTGATCAAGGTATTGTTAAGGCGATAAAAAACAGTGCAGTAATTAAATGGTTAATGAAATTTAAAACGACAATACGTCCTGAAGATATCCAAGCACAAACTAAAAAATTTGTAGATAACTTTCTTAAAATTGACGCCAATGATGATGCATCGGTGGGAGTTGCAGGAACGGATACGAAGGCCGATGTTGAACAAGTAAAGCCGACTGATTATGTTCCAAATGCTTCACAGATGGACAAGACTGTTCAACGAATTTATAACTATTTCGGTACCAACGAAGATATTATTCAGTCAAAATTTGATGAAGACGGTTGGAATTCGTATTTCGAAGCAGAAATTGAGCCGTTTTCGATGCAGTTATCAAATGAGTTTTCGCGAAAGATATTTTCAAGGCGTGAACGCAGTTTTGGTAATCGAATTATTTTCGAAGCAAATTCGTTGCAGTACGCATCAATGGCAACAAAGTTAAATCTGTTGCAAATGGTTGACAGAAGCGCGCTTACTCCCAATGAATGGCGGTTAGTCATGAACATGGGACCAATACCCGGAGGAGATGTTGCAATTCGACGTCTCGATACGGCTGTTGTAACTGCTCAGTTATCTGAGTTAAAAGAAGTGGTAAACAAACTTGCTGTTATTGTAAATAAGGGAGGTGATACAAATAATGCCCAAAATACAAATTAACGGCGTGATCATCCCAAACAGTTATCAAGATATTTATGATTGGTTTGGTATTGATGCAACAAGCCCCGTCAAGGTTAACGGTGTGCTAAATGGTCTTACTGGTGAGAACGTTGATGTTGAAATTAATAGTCCTGGTGGTGATGTTTTTTCAGGCTCTGAAATTTATACGGCCTTAAAAGCGTATCAAGGCAATGTGACTGTAAAAATTGTTGGAGTTGCCGCAAGTGCTGCAAGTATTATTGCCATGGCCGGAGATAAAGTACTTATTTCACCAACGGCACAGATAATGATTCACAATGTGCAAAGTGGTGCCAGTGGCGATTATAGGGACATGCAGAAACAAGCTGACGTACTTGAAAACTATAATAAGTCGATGGCTAACGCTTATATGCTTAAGACTGGAATGGCTCAAGACAAGCTGCTGGAACTCATGAATCAAGAAACTTGGATGAGCGCACCACAAGCAAAAGAGCTTGGCTTTGCTGACGAAATCATGTTTGATAATGAAAACAAATTGGTTGCGAGTTCTAGTCCAGCAGCTATGTTGCCCCTTGAAGTAATTAACAAGGTTCGCAATTTGTTTCATGACAAGAAAATCAAAGATCAGAAAGAAGCTCTAGCCGAAAAAGAGAGGTTAGAGCTTTTAAAATTGAGGGGGAAAGCAATATGAAAGAAAAGTACATGCAAAAAAGAAATGAATTATTGGCTAAAGCTGAAAGCCTGCTTGGTGAAGGAAAAATTGAGGAAGCAAAAACGGCGCGTGCTGAAATTGAGCAGTTGGATACTGATTTTGAAAATGCTACAAAGGAAATGGCTAATTTGGCGGCTGTAAAAGGTAATCCGGTCGTAGTTGACATTGTTAATAAATCGGTGCCTGTTGTGGATCCGAAACCTGTTAGTAATGCGGCCCCATTGGCTGAAACAAAGCCAGTAAATGAAATGGAAACTTACAGAAATGCATTTGCCAAAAACATGATGGGCATGCCGTTGGCAAAGGAAGAGGCTGAGGTATTTGATCGCATTAATGACGATTTCCGTAACGCGACTCAAACGGCTGCAACTCACACTGTACTGATTCCTGAGACAGTAAAGGCTGGCATCTGGCAAGAAATTGGTGAACAACATCCTATTGTTGGCGATATGGCCATGACATTTGTTAATGGTGATTTAACTATCATCAAAGAAACAACTGCCGGAGATGATGCCGCATGGTACGACGAAGCAACTGCGACCGCCGATAGTGATGTTGGATTTGGCGAATTGAATCTGACTGGCTGCGAGCTGTCGAAAGCAATTACAATTAGCTGGAAATTAAAGAAAATGTCTATTGATTCTTTCCTTGCTTATATCACTACGAAGATTGCTGAAAAGATGGGTAATGCATTGGCAAAGGGTATTGTCGAAGGAAAAGGAAAGCCAGGCGGCAGTGATACATTTAAACCACAGCCGCAAGGTATTGCGGTAGCAATTGAAGCTGAAGCCAGTACGCCACAAGTAGTTACTTACAATACGACAACCGACTTGCTTGATTATGACAAAATGGCTGATGCTATGGCAGTTATTAAATCCGGTTATACAAACGGTGCAGCTATCTATGCTAAAAACACGATGATTTGGGGTACGCTGGCTAAAATGAAAGATGGCGAAGGTCGACCGCTGTTTATTCAGGACATTACTTCCGGTGGTGTTGGCCGTATTTTTGGCTTGGTTGTTAAAGAAGAAGACGGCGTTTCTGCTGATGAAATTTTGATCGGTAATGTTGCCAGAGGTTACACCATGAATGTTAATGAAAACATGACCATGTACATGGAAGATCACATTAAGGCAAGGCAGACTGACTACATGGGTTATTCCATTGTTGACGGTGCCGTGTTAACCACAAAGGCATTTGCGTTAATAAAAAAATCTTAAACGCTGTAACCCCTGAAACGGCTACATTTAGCAAAGCTGCTGCGGCTGATGTAGTGTTTACAGTGTCAAGTAGTGATCCAGCAGCAACGTTGAGTGCTGTTAAAAACGGCGGTTCGGTTGTCAATGCAACAAATTATATTTACGCTAGTGGAGCTTTAACAATCAAGAAAGAATATCTTACTACGCTGACCAATGGTGCTAAGACAATCTCGATTGTCATGACTTCAGGTAGTGATATGACCGTTACAATTACGGTCGGGGATTAATATATGGGGTGGAGAAATCCACCTCATTAATTTTGGGGTGATCGTATGACACTCGACGAAGTAAAATCATATCTCAGAGTCGATGGAACTGACGAGGATGCGGACATAACTGCTCTCATGTCGGCTGCCGCGCTTTACATTACTCAGCAAACAGGTAAAACCCAGCGAGTTACTGGCTACAATTCAGACGGAACAGCCGCTAACGTTGATATAACGACAGACGAGCTGTATAACACATGCAACAAACTTTTAATAGCTCACTGGTATGAGAATAGGGGTGTTGAGGTTGCAGGTAATCTGACGCGAATCACGCACTCTGTTGACGCGATAATCAATCATATTGCTTTGTGTGGTGACTATGTATGATAATCGGCAGAATGAACAAACGGATCAAATTGCAAAAGCCAAATTTAATTCCTGATGGTCGAGGCGGTCAAAAGCCCGCGCCGCCACCAGCACCCGAGTACCTTGACGTTGCAACTGTCTGGGCTGAATTTCGTAATCCGAATTTTAAAGAGCTCTCAGCCATGGGGACAGCAGTAAGTGAAATGAATCAATTAACTTCAATCCGTCGCCGTACTGATATTCAGCGCGGTTGGCGGTTTCTTTATGGGACTAAAAAATTTAATGTTTTGAATACGTTTGAACCTGATCGGGAAACGACGATGATTGTCGCGCGAGATATTACGGTAGGGAAGTGAGGATATGGGGCGAGGGTTTCAGGTAACTTTTAAAGTCCCTGAATTGCAGGATGCCTTAAATAGTATTGACGCTTACGATGGCAAGACAAGGCTGAAGCTTGAAAATACAGTGGCGGATTCAACCAGTAAAATTGGCAAAGACGCAAAAGAATTTGTACCCGTCAGAACAGGAAAAACAAAGAAAAAAATTAGTACCAGTTTTAACAAAAACAAAATGACTGGTACAGTAAGGGCCAAAACACCCTGGGCGCATTTAGTTGAATTTGGAGCAAAAGCAGCAGTTGAAAAACCGAAAAACAAAAAGGCTTTGAAAATTGATCAATTCGGATTACGCCGCTATGCAACAAAGGCAAATATTCCGGTAAGAAAAGCCAAGCCTTTTATGCAAAAAGCATTTGACAAAGAAAAACCTGATTTTATTAAGAATATTAAAGGGGCGGTACAGCCATGATACGCAGATTGCCCATAGATGCCTTGCAAAAGGGAATTTACGACATATTATCAATGAAACAAGATTCTGCTCCTGTGTATGACAATGTACCGAGTGAATCAGATCTACTTTATATTTTATTGAGCGATTATGAGTATGAGTTTATAAATGCCAAAACAATGGATATTTCAGAAATTACTTTTGAAATTGAAATATGGACTGAATACAGGGGCAAATCACAAGTTAACACCATAGCAGAAGAAATTGTTGCTCTTTTAACTGCGTGGCCTATTGATTTATCTGCAAATGGCTTTAAGGTGTTAAGCCAAGATGCCAAGGGTGGCAGGGGATCAAGGCAAGAGGACCTTTTTTATGGAATTGTGAATTTTACAGCTAGAGTACAAAATATAGGAGGTTAAACGAATGGATGAATTCAAGTTCGATTTGCAACGATTTGGGATAACCTTACCGGAAGAACCCGATTCTACAGAAGGTACAGTCGGTAAAGATTATCTAATTTATATCGCCGCGATTAGGGATTCCAAAGAATTTTGGGCATTAATTGGCGGTCAAAAAAGCGGCACTATTGATGAGTCAGCTGATGAAGTGGATGTAACAACCAAAACAACGGGTGGCAATAAGGCGACTCTTCCGGGGCTTACCTCATGGAGCATTGACTTTGATACTGTTGTGGTGTTGCCGGGAAGTAATGACGGAATTGAAGCCTTAAAAATAGCAAAAAGGCAGAAAAAGCTTGTTAAAATAAAAGTAAGATATCCGGACAACTCGTATCAGGTCGGCTGGGCAACCATTACTTCATATAGTATTGAAACTCCTTCAGACGGTGCAGCTACATTAAAAGGGAAATTGAGCGGAAATGGTCCATTATCCAGTGAATCGGTTACTGTATCGACAGCCGATGCGACGGACCAAATATTTTATTTTGATAAAAAATCACTTGCCACTAGCGTTAAGCTTGATGGTGCTGTTGTTGATGCTGCGAGTTATATTGCGACAGCAGAAGGTCAAATCACGTTTAAAGGCACTTACTTTGCCACGCTTCCAGCTGGTGAACATTTGTTTTACGTATATTTATCGACTGGTGGTTATGCGCTGGTTGCTGTTACGATTACAAGTGATGTAACAATCACGCCGACAACAGCAACAATAAGCAAAACGTCTGCTACTGATAAGGCGTTTACTATTGCACCAAGTACGGAAACTGTCAGCAGCGTGAAGAATGGTGTAACTGCATTAACGTCTAGCACAGATTATACTTATTCGTCAGGAACATTGACACTCAAGAGCGCATATTTAGCTGCGTTGTCGACAGGTATTGCAACGTTGACAGTAACCACTGGTTCCGGTGCTTCACTGACAATTACTATCACGGTTACGGCATAAAAAAGGGCGGCTGATTGCCGCCTAATTAAAAATGGGAGGAATATTAATCATGAAAAATAAAATTCCGTTTGAAGCTTTCGGAGAAAAGCAAGAAGTGTGTTTTACAATAACAGGAATTGCAGAATTAGAACGTACAATGGGAAAGTCCGTACAACAGATTATCAGTTCAGGCGATGCTGGAGTTAGCTTTTGTTTGGCAGCATTACCGATTGCTTTAAAACGATTAAACCCACACATCTATTTGAACAAAATAGAAACATTTTTAGAAAATGGCGGTGATATTAACGAACTCGCCGCACCGTTAGTTGCAGCAATAGCTGCTAGTGGAGTTTTAGGTCAAACCTATGTAAAAAACGCTATGGCAATGTATTACCCCGATTTATATAAAGAAGAAAGCGACGAAGAAACAAAAAACGCGTAGAGGGCGGGACTCCCGTCCAAACATTTAGTGAATGGCTTGCATGGGCTGAGGAAATGGCTTATGGACCGTTAGGATTAAAGCCTTGTGAGTTTGAAGAATTACAACCTCATGAGCTTCTGAAAATGTTGGAAGGCTACAATTGGCGTAAAGAACATAGGGAAAACGAATTGGCGTATTTTGTTTGCCAATTGATGAATATTGAAGGAAAAGCTTTGAAAGAAAACATCACTCCAGCAGAATTATTGAAGCCGTTACGAGAACGCGGTAAACCGACTGATGGCAAAAAAGCGGATGCAGAGTATTTAATGAAAAAATTTAAATTGGAATAAAAAATAAGGCGCGTTTTGCGTCTTATTTTTGTTGGTTGTTATTAATGCTTTTTTCATCTTCTGCGGCCACGCTCCATAGGGCATGTAGGGCTTTCTCGTAGTAAGTATACGTATGGGGGATAGACGGGAGTGGGAGCTTTTCTTTTAAAGATGGATGTCTTTGGTACAAAAATTCTAAGTCATCATTGAAAAGAGTCTTATGGTTTTCATAGATGGCATCGTTCCAGATAGTTCGTGTATCGTCATAATCAATAAGCAATACTTTGAATTTTTCTTCGAGATAAGGGTCTTTATCAGTAGTCGGATATTTTTCTTCGTATTTTCTAAAAGCAATTGACGCTTTAGAAACCAAAGAACTATAATCCGTAAAATTAACACCAGCTTCCACGTTATATCTAATATCCTTGATAGAATCCAGCACTTTTTGAGCATCAGCATTACTTTCGTCCGAATAAGCAAATACGGTACTCATTGAAATCAACATTAACATTGAGATCATCAATAATATTTTCTTCACAAATGTCACTCCTTTATCTTCCATTTTATAGAGGTTGTCCAATTTTTTCAACAAAATATTTAATTTTTATGAAAGGAGGTAATCTATGGCTTCTATAGCAGAATTGCTTGTTAAAATAAGTGCTGATTCATCTGATTTACAAAAAGAGATAAAAGCAACACAACGGCAGATGCGGACAGCCTTCGGGAGTGCTGGATTAGGATTAGCCAGTGATGCAGTAACGATTATGGAAGGGTTAGGGGTATCTTTTGCAGCGGCAGGGGCTGAAGCAGTAAAACTTGCAGGTAATATGGAGCAAATGCAGACAGCTTTTAGTACGTTGTTAGGCGGAGCAGATGCAGGTCAAAAAATGACTAACTCACTTGTCGCCCTCGCGGATGTTACACCTTTTACGACCCAAGAGTTAGGGGCAGCAGCTAGGCAAATGCTTGCTTATGGGTTTGCGGCAAAGGATGTGCCAGGCTTATTAGTCAATGTCGGGAATGCCAGCTCGGCGTTAGGCTTGGGGGCTGAAGGTGTACAGAGAATAACTATGGCCTTGGGGCAAATGGGTGCTGCTGGGCAAGTACATGCACAGGACATGATGCAATTGACTTCAGCAGGTGTTAGTGCATGGAAAATGTTAGCCGACGCAACTGGAATGTCGGTGGCACAAGTTAAGGATGCGTCTGAAAAAGGAATGATAGACGCTGCAACAGGCATAAATGCAATTTTAAAGGGCATGAATGACAGGTTTGCTGGCGGCATGGAAGCACAGGCTAAAACAATGCTTGGCGCGTGGAGCAATTTTAAAGATGGATTCGAGAATATGATGGCTGGGATAGGCGGAAAGGTTGCCAGCGGCTTAAATTTAACGAGCATGTTTACAGGTTCTGGTCAATGGATGGCAAGTTTTGCGGCATCATTACAGCAAGTTAAAGACGATGAGGGGAACGTGACACGGGAAGCTTTAACACTTTCTGAGGCCATGAAACAGTTTATACCGCCCGAGGCAATAGCTGCTGTTACCGTTCTTGGCGGAATTTTGACTGCCGTTGCTATTCCAGCTCTCGTAGGTATGGCGTCGGCAGCTGTTTTGGCTCTTGCACCATTTGCGGAGCTCATAGCTGTTGGGGTTTTATTAGGGGCAGCAGCTTTTGAAATATATAATAATTGGGGTTCGTTGGGATCTTTATTCACACAGATATTCGATCTTATCGGGGTTCTAGCTGAAGGCGCAGTAGATTTTGTTGTGTGGAACTTTACAGAAGGTGCCGATAAGGTTGGGGAAGTATTCACGCTGATGAGTGATGTGGTTAGCGGAGTATTTGACTTTATTGGTGGGCTTGCTGAATTTATATGGAATGCTCTTTCAGAAGGCGTTTCTGGTTTCGGCAATGTTTGTAGTAGTGTATGGTCAGCGGTAGCAGGATTTTTTCAAGAACATTTTAGTGGTATATACAGCTTTGGAGTTAGTATTTTTAATAGCCTATCAAATGTTGTAGGAGAATTTGCTAATTGGGTAGCACAGAAATTATCCGGCGTTTTAAGTTTCGCCAGCAAGGTATATAACGCAGTGGCAGGAGTAATAGGTGCTGTCCAAAATGCTAATTGGGGTAATGTTAAACTTGGGTTTGATTTTCCTGATTTGGGCAGTACAGTTGCAAGTTTTTTACCAAGTCGTAGTGTTGCACCTGTTACGAATGCAGACATGAGTAACTTTGGCGCGGGTGATCCAAAGGCGGCTAAAGAAAAGGCTGGTAAAAAAGGAAAAAAAGAACCTAAGAGCCAAGAAGAAAAAGATGCTGAAAAGGCCTATAAAAAAGAAATATCCGATGCTAATAATTTTGCCAAAAAGCTTAACAAAGATTATAAGAAAATGTTTGATGAAAAAACAGTTATTAGTAAAATTGCACATCAACAGGATTTAGATGATTTAGAAAAGTGGCATAACGATGGTTTAGTTAGTGATGAAGATTTTGAGAAAGATAAAATCAAGTTGCAGCGTAAATATACAATTGATCTTATGGTTGAAGCTCAGAAACAGCAGGATATTACACGAGGATATGCAAAAGATGCAAAGTCGTTGTTTGATTCTTTGTTAGATTTACAAGATACAAATCTAACAGGTGCTGCCGCTGCAGCAGAAAGCTTTCAACGAGCTTGGAAAAAGGCACTTTCAGATGTTGATGATAAAGTTGATGATCTTGTATCAAAGTTAAATACTATTAGTAATCCTGATGAACGGAGTGCTAAAGCAAAAGCTTATGGATTAGCGGACAAACCAGAAGGGCAAGCATATACAAGGGAAGATTTAGCGAAAGTATATACAGACAAGGCAAAGGCCGCTATAAATAAGCTATATACGGATACTAAGGCTATGGATAATGCTTATAACCAAGGGCATATTGCTGAGTATCAGAGTATGCTTGATAAAGAGTCGAATTTAGAAGCAAAAAAAATATCCGGCCAGAAAGCCTACATGGATGAACTAAAAGATCTTTGGAATAAAACCAACCACACAATCTACGACGACACCGCCACACTCATGAGCGACGTTTCCAGCGATCTAACGAGTGTATTTGAAAAGTTCGCTCACGGTACAGCTTCGGCCATTGATGTATTTCATTCGTTTGCTCAGTCAGTTATTGATAGCATTATTAAAATTCAGGCACAGGCCGCTGCGGCGAGTATTACGAGTAGCCTTGGTAATATATTCGGTGCAGTGACAGGCGGTAGTTCTGGATACGATATGAGTTTTGGCATAGGTTCAGCAGCCGCACTATTCAAGGCGGATGGTGGCATGATATCCGGTCCCGGCACAGGGACTTCCGATAGCATTTTATCCTGGCTAAGCGCGGGGGAGCATGTTATGAAGGCGTCATCTGTTAGTTCAATAGGTCCTAGTAATTTAGAGTACATGAATCGGACTGGTAAACTTCCCGGCTTTGCGACTGGTGGCCTCGTCACAGGTCCATCACTATCAAGCATGAGCAGTTATAGCGGCGCAACAGTGCAATCCGGCGGGCAGGTAAACGTTTCAGGCAGCGGCGGTGTCTCAGTGATAGTAAATAACAACGGTCAGCCCGTTACTGCAACAGCGAAGGATAATGGAATAAATTCAGCTGGCGTGAGAGAAATAATCGTTGATCTGGCAACAGAGGGAGTGTTAAATAAATTAGCAAGCAATCGTAGTTATGCAAATAACGTTAAAATGGCGATGGGGTGATAATATGTTACCTGTTTTTCCTGTCGATTTTCCACAGCCAATAGTTCCCGAAACGGAGTCCGGCAGTTTCAAGGAAGACTTCCCCGACTCAACGGTTTCTAGTACAACTGATGCCAAATACAAAGTAACTCGTCCACGTGCAACCAGGATGTCCGGCACGTGGACTTATTTATTCCGCGGAGTTTCAGCTGCCGATTATGCGACGTTAATAAATTTCTGGAATTCTGTAAGCGGAACAGCCGGAATGTTTTTATGGACACCGTGGTTCAGCGCGATCAGAACGGAGCAGATAACCGTTCGATTTACTGCGAAGGGAGATTGGCAGTCGTACAACGAGGGATATCGTGGGACGATTAGTCTGGAGGAAGTTTAAATGAGTATATGGTCAGCTGCAGGGATATTTGAAAAGAATAAATTAGCCAATGATAAGCCGTTCTTGATTTTTGTTGAACTGATTGTAAAAGGTATTGCAGAGCCGATCCGGCTTGTGAGAGACAATGCCGATCAAACTTGGCAAGGACAATTATGGCAACGGTTTCCGATTGACTTCGACCAATTAAAAGATAACGGTTCAGAAATCCCGTCCGTTGCTCTGAAAGTAAGCAATGTAGGCGGAATAGTACAGAGCTACGTTCAGCAATACAACGGTTTCGCTGATGCTGCTGTAAAAATAGCGATTGCTCATGCCGCACATTTGGACAATCCAATTCCTGAAATCGAAGTTGATTTTGTTATAACGAAAACGTCATATACGGAGGAATGGATAACGTTTCAGATTGGCGCGTCAGGTGATCAAAAATTCAGGTTCCCATTCTGGCGGTATATGACAAATTTTTGTTCGTATCATTTTAAAGACATTCAGTGTGGATATAACGGCACGCTGGCGGAATGTGATGGGACGCTGACAACGTGCCGAATACCGAAGCGGTTTGGCGGGGAGCCGGGGATACCTACGGGAACGTAATTTAATAGAAAGCAAGGCGAAAAGGATGAAATTACCAGATCCGAACAAGCCAATTGATAATCCATTAACAATCGACGAGTGCCTTAATCTTATGGAAAAAGAAACTGCCGATTTTGAGCGCCAACTCAAGAAAAGGCAGCTGAGAATTATTATGAAATTAGCACAGAAAGTGACTGAATGTGACTCAGACAAAATAACTAGGAAGATTGCCAATTCAGCAATCGATATCATTAATACAAGGCTTCATGGAGTAGAAAGTATATCGGGTGATTGGCATCATATTGAACATCAATTGTATTTTGAATTGTTGAAAGAGATTACGAGTGAGTCAAATACTGAATAATTATAGGAACGATACTTGAACTTAACCATGAACAACTTTCAATTTTATCATTGATTTTTGACAAAATGCCTTTTTCTAATGGCTGATTCGAAGACAATCGATCTTGCAAATTCTTAAGTATGGCCAAGATTTCATTTTTCTCGACTTGATTTGAAAAATTCTGTTCGATCAATGACTTCAATTCATCGAAAGATGCTCCGATGTTAATTATATTGTCATGAGCGTGATCTCCAATAATACTATTATTAGCCACACCAACGTGATATGTATTTTGTTGGATAACCGGTTTTTCTATAATATTTTCTAGACGTTTGATACCAGTTGAAGTCAAAGCATAACTAATAGGCCTATCTTTGCTACCACCTTTTTTTATGATCCATCCCTCATCTTCAATGAAATTAAAATTTCTTACCATTTCATTATAATCATCATGTTCCATGGCCTCACACATACTTCGAGACAAGGTATAGGTATTTAAATTCTTTTCCAGTAAAATCTTATGCATTTGTTTTAATTGCTTTAACGCATTATCGTATTCTGACATCAAAAATCACCTCCCCTCAACAAACAACAATTCGACAGGAGGTAACAATTACCTTGGAAAATTTTGACGATTTAATTAGCTTGCCATTCGCTGATGGTGGCAGGGGCCCTTTCGTTTACGACTGCTGGGGATTAGTCCGGGAAGTATATCGCCGTTATGGCGTAAACCTCCCGGACTATCCTATTTCAGCCATGGACGCTGTAAAAATTGGTGAGCAAATGACACAGGATAGACCTGAATGGGTTGAAATTAACGGGCCTATACAAACGCCTTGCCTCGTAGTTATACGGCTGGCGTGTGGTTCATGGGCCAATCATGTCGGCGTTTATATTGGTGATGGACAGTTTATTCACGCATACCGCACCACAGGCGTAGCCGTTGACAAAATAAAAAAATGGCGAAGCTCAATAGTTGGTTTCTACATCCCAAGGGGGTGATTAATTGTTAGAAATCGTAAAACTGAAAAACCCGTTTGACCGAACGCGCCGGGAAACTGAACGCGTTATTTTTGTGCCTGGGCAGGTATTGACTGAGTATGTACCCGATCAGGAAGTTGAATTTATATTGAACGGAAACCTCGTTGAATATCCGAATTTGACGTTTCCTTTGGATGGAGATCAGGTTATTGTTTTACCTCATGTCGGCAGCGGGGCGATAAAAAGCATTGTTGGTACGATTGCATCAATCGCGCTCATGGGGCTTGCGAGTGGCATTGCAACTGGTGGAATATGGGGGATAGCCGGGAAAACGCTTGGCTCCTATCTCGCTGCTGGTGCCGTTATGTATATTGGTGGTCGGATCATCAATGCTGTTGTTCCTGTAAATCAAAAAACAGCTTCGAATGATAACTCTTCTTCCCAAACCTATGGATGGGATGCTGTTACACCGATCACGGGCGAAGGCGGAATAGTTGGCATTACTTACGGCGAGTGTATCCCGGCACCGCAATTACTTGAAAAGCATGTCGAGACAGTCAATGGCAAGCAATACCTGAATCTGCTGTATTGCGGCGGTATGGGGCCAGTAGATAGCATATCTGATATAAAAATTGGCAGCACAGCAATTGAAAATTTTTCAGACGTGCAGATTGAAACGCGGCTAGGCACCAATGATCAGGAGCCTATTTCATTTTTCACCGACACGCCACTTGATCAAGCTGTTGGATTGGAACTTACGGAATCGGGATTAATCCAAACGAGCGATAGCCATGTTGCTACTGGCTTGGAAGTGACGGTAGAATTTCCAGGCGGTCTGTATCATCTCAAAGATGATGGTGGATTGGAAAATGCTACGGTTGAGTTGGCTTTGCAATACCGCAAGA
Organism: Pelorhabdus rhamnosifermentans; assembly: GCF_018835585.1. Lineage (NCBI taxonomy): Bacteria > Bacillati > Bacillota > Negativicutes > Selenomonadales > Sporomusaceae > Pelorhabdus > Pelorhabdus rhamnosifermentans. The sequence continues at coordinate 1,609 of NZ_JAHGVE010000040.1, read as the reverse complement.
CAGGAACAACGGAGTGGAAAGGATTCGCAGCAGGAATTACATCCAGCACAGTGCCGAATGCAACCTGCTCACCAAACGCGCCGGCTGAAACATGGACAATTGCGGTAGTAGATGATTCTAACACGATTTCTGTAATTGGATCAGTATCAGGTCGGAAAGGTGACGCTGCATTTGGAGTTCCATACGACAATGGGTTTGTCCAATTTACTTTGCAAAACTTTAGCGGGTGGGCAACTCTCTTCAAATTTCGTACGCAAACAATAAAAATAGAAGATGGTTCTTTTTCGATTACCGCCGCGCAAAATACAGCGGTGAGGCAATCTAAAAGAATCGATGGTTTAGATTCTGGCCAATACGATGTTAAAGTCGTGGTTGCTTCTAGGCAAACTGGAACAAGGTATGGGACCTCTGTTTCGTGGTCAATATTGTCATCTTACAGTCCTGGTCAATACTGTCGCCCAAATAAAGTTTTAATAGGGTTACGGATACTGGCAACAAATCAATTGTCAAGCGGCGTGCCCGATGTGTCATGGCGCCAAACTAGAAATACGGTCTATGTGTGGAATCCCGAAACATCGGCGTATGAAACACGGTCTGCTAGAAATCCAATATGGGCAGCCTATGATATTTATCATCAGTGCCGATATCTAAAAAATATCAATACAGGACTATATGAATATACCGTCTTTGGTGTTGATCATTCGCGGCTTGATCCGTATTGGGATGAATGGTCCACTGAAGCAGCCGCTTATTCGGATGATCAAGTCGTTGGCATTGACGGTACAACATTGGAAAACCGCTTTGAATTTGATTATTTTTATGATACTGAAATGACGCGTTACGCAGCAGCACAACGGGCCGCGACTGTCGGGCATGCGACGATTATGTTACGTGGTAATAATATTGGCATTAAAGTTGATAAACCTGGGCAAATGGTCCAGATATTTGGTGAAGGCCGCACAACCATGTCATCATTGCAGGGGAATTTCACGGGCACAGAGGATAGGGCCAGAGCCGTTGAAGTGGTGTATTCCGAAACGGGTAATGACTTCAAGAATACTCAATTTTTAGTGAGGTCGCCACAATGGAATACCTTTGAAGGTGTGCAGGATAATCCCGCAAAGCTTGAACTGTATGGCGTTAAACGTCGCTCTCAGGCACAGCGCGAAGGTATGTATACGCTTGCCAATAATTTGGAAGTAACACAGTTTATTGATATTAATACCGATATTGACGCGTTGGTGTGCGAATACGGCAGCATTGTGGGATTAAATCATACCGTTCCTAAGATTGGCGTTGCATCCGGCAGGATCGTTGGAGCAACAACAAATACCGTTCAGATTGATAAAACAGTGCCATTGCTGGCAGGACTTACATATCAAATCATTTTGCAATTGTCAGCGGATGATTTACTGGTCACAAAGAATGTCGTAACTGTTACGCAAGACACCGAAACTGATACATTGACAGTGACGGAGCCATTTGATGTTTTACCTCAACGATTCGATAATTATGCTTTTGGTGAAACGGATAAAGCAGTAAAAAAATTCCGCCTCGTTGGTGTTGAAAGAGACGGCGATTTGAAATGTAAATTAAATCTTGCTGAATA
>NZ_JAHGVE010000039.1 GCF_018835585.1 Pelorhabdus rhamnosifermentans | reverse complement strand
GTCCATGACCTTGTAGACTTTGTATCTGAAGAAGGCGAAATAGCCGGTAAATCCGCTGCACTTTATGCACAAAATAAGCTTACTGCGAATTATCATTTTTTTGCAGTTCGACCCGGGCAGGGCCTGCGCACCATTGTACCGCAGCAAATTAGGGTAAGTGCAGAAAAAGAGCCTATTGAATTATTTATGCGCGTAAGAAAAACAGAAAAGCAGATAATATTGAATGTAAAAAGTGGCGCTGAACTACTTCTTACACGCAAAATGCTCATAGTTAAACCAGGTGAAATGATTGTTGTAAAGATTCCTATTGATAAATTGGCCGATATGAGAGAGGAAATCAATGTATCCCTCGAACAACAGGGGGCGAAAGTATGAACATGTCTGAACAGCGTGTAAGCTGTATTGTATGTCCCATGAGTTGTGAAGGAAAAGTAATTTTTGAAAGCGGACAGATTAAAGATATTGTTGGATTTACCTGCCAGCGTGGTATCAAATATGCGCGCAATGAAGTCACAGCACCGCAACGAATGCTCACAACTACTATTCGAATAACAGGTGGCACCTTACCGTTACTACCTGTTATATCCCAAACAGCTTTACCAAAAGAAAAAATCATTTCCTGTGCCCGTTGTTTATCAACAATTACAGTAGCGGCTCCTGTTCATGAAGGTGAAGTTGTTTATGCGAATATTTTAAATTCAGGAGTGGATATGGTAGCCACGCGTACCATTGCCGTGCAAGAAATATAAGAAATTTACGCTGTGACAATTATTTAGCATGCTTTTATTGTCTAAATCATATATAATAAAATTGTGCATCCGAAAGACTCTTGGCCATGCCGGGAGTCTTTTTATTTCGCAGTAAAATGGACAACCTATTTTCAATGATTACACTAAAGGGGGACTTTTTCATGGAACAATTGTTCCAATTTGTGACAAGCTATATCGAAGTATGGGGGTATCCGGCTATTTTAATTGGAATGGCCTTAGAAAGTGCCAATATTCCTATTCCTAGTGAACTCATTTTTGGTTTTGCAGGATATTTAGTATTTCGTGGTCAATTAGACTTTAACTTAGCCATCTTTTATGGCATACTGGGTGGTCTGCTTGGTTCAGCTGTATCTTACTATATTGGTTATTACGGCGGACCACGTTTTGTCTATAAATATGGAAAGTACGTATTATTATCAGAACGAAAAATTCGTCTGGCTCAGGATTGGTTTGATAAATACGGTTTGTTTGCTGTTTTTTTTGCCAGACTTTTACCTGTTGTACGGACATTTATTTCCCTTCCGGCTGGTTTTGCCAAAGTTAATTTTCCGAAGTTTATGCTCTATACCTTGCTTGGTTCTCTTCCCTGGACGATTGCTATTATTTATGCCGGTATGGTTTTGGGGGAAAATTGGCATATTTTACGTGACTATGGACATGAAGCAAGCCTCGTGACTGTGGCCATTATTTTTGGTATAGCCATCTATTATGTTCGTAAAAATCGGTCTAAACAGCAACGTGAACAAAATTAACTTTGTTTTACTCAATCTGCCGTCTGATTCTTAGGCGGCAGATTGAGCAGGAACATCGGTTCAGAAAGCTTAGCGTGAAAAGAATTGGAGTAGGAGGGTAAATGATGGATCGTGATGAAATACATAAAGAGATTCGTCAAAAATATGCTAAAGCGATTACAGTGAAAAAAAGTTTAGATAACAGTTTTGCCAGCATGATTACTGACGGTTTGTATACTCCTAATGAGGTGGCTTGTTTACCGACAGAAATGGTAAATACTTCGTTTGGATGTGGTAATCCTACATCACTAGCGCAATTGCATCCCGGTGAAATTGTACTGGATTTGGGTAGCGGTGCAGGGCTTGATGTTTTGTTGTCTGCTCGTCGAGTAGGGAAATATGGTAAAGTCTATGGACTGGATATGACAGAAGAGATGTTGGCTGAGGCAAATGCCAATAAAGCTAGGACGGGGATCACAAACGCCGAATTTTTAAAAGGTCATATTGAAGCCATTCCTTTGTCAGAAGCGGCTGTGGATGTTGTTATTTCTAACTGTGTGATTAACTTATCTGTTAATAAAGATCAGGTGTTCCGTGAAATTTATCGCGTTTTGAAACCAGGAGGACGGTTAGCTGTAGCTGATATTATTACTACCATGCCGCTACCCGACGGCATAAAGAAAAAGCTACTGGTTAGAATCGGCTGTTTGGCTGGCACACTTGTTGATGAAGAATATAAGGTAAAGTTAGTCCAAGCAGGGTTTGAAAATATCGGACTTGAAATCACCAGGACCTATGATGTAGCCAATTTATTAGCGAATCCTTTTATGCCTGACGCAATGAATGAGGAATATGCCAAATGGAATGGAGTATTGGTCAGCGCGTTTATTCGGGCTCAGAAGCCAGGTCGATAGAATATAAAAAAAGCCTTACTAGTAAAAAGAGGAGAGTGATCTTATGAAAAAATCTTCATCTGAGTCGAAGCTAGTCATTAGTCAAGTTATGATGCCAAGTCAGGCCAACGTTGCAGGAAATATTCACGGCGGTGAAATTATAAAATTGATGGATTCAACAGCCTATGCTGCAGCAAGAAGGTTTGCTCGTTCTAATGTTGTGACAGCGCGAGTAGATGAGCTGGAATTTCATCTGCCGATACTTATCGGTGATTTGGTTATTTGTACGGCACAAGTTGTCTATGCTGGAAGATCTTCAATGGAAGTAGCAGTGACTGTTGAGGTTGAAGATTTAGAATGCGAAGGACGGAACAAGGCTCTATCAGCATTTTTTACCATGGTATCCTTAGATAAAAAAGGAAGACCTAATATTTTACCAGAGCTCGTAATAGAAACTTCTGAAGAAGAAGCGGCGTTTGAAGAAGGAAAGAAAAGATATGAGGCTCACAAATTAAAAAGGACTTCCAAATAACCAAATATCCTATATGATCTCCTATCTTAGCTTGGGACGAGATAGGGGATCAAGTAGAGTTCATACATAGCATAATAGTTATGTACGGGCTTTTTTTATTTGAAATGATATAGAAAATTTTATTCGCAGGACAATGAATGGCAATATCGAAATGGGTTAGAAATGATTATCTGAAGAAGAAATGGATGAACGGTGCCCTATACAAATCGTATTGACTGGACACTCCAAAGTTATAATCGGTATTAAATCCATAAAAAAATTGAACACCATAACACCAGACCTGACACTATTAAAACAACTCAGTAAAAACATAAACTGCAATGGCTATTTTGTTTTCACCCTTGATTCAATCACTCCCGAAGTGCTGACTCATGGCAGGATGTTTGCACCTGCCATCGGCATTGCTGAAGATCCGGTCACAGGCAATGCAAATGGTCCTCTCGGTGCTTATCTTGTTAAGCATCAATTAGTGCAACATAATGGTGTAACTTTTAAATATAAAGGTGAACAAGGCTCAGCAATTGGGCGCAGCGGCATTATAGAAGTTCAAGTAGATATTGTTGGTGGTTCCCCTAGTCAAGTAAAAATTGGTGGACAAGCAGTGATTGTTTTTCAGACAGAAATTAGTCTATAAGAAGCTATCTAATAAAGAATATCAATTTGATACTCTTTATTAAAATTATCATAATAGGGCAGCATGCCAAGTCCAATATTTTGCTTAACCGGGGTTTCTGCTTTTTTATTAAAACATCTTGTTTAGGGCATTATTTTTAAATAAATTTCCCTGTTCGATATAACGGCGAACCATTTTTTCTGATTTATGGCGTGTTTGATGCATGATGGTTCTTTCATCTACATCATGTTGTGCCGCGCTTGTAGCAAATCCCCGCCTTAAACTATGACCAGCAAAATCTGCCGCATTGCGACCAGCAAGAGCGGCGTATTTTTTTACAATGAGAGCGACGGATTTATCTGTAAGCCGACGTGGTCGTAATTGTTTATATTTGTTTAGTGGTCGAAAAAGCGGACCTGCCGTCAGTTTCGCGGCATTCATCCAATGTTTTAAGGCTACAACGGCACACACTGTTGAATCGGGATTATAAGGAATGGCAACATATTCGCCTTGACCTTCTTGGTCGCCTTTGGAGTGATGCACTAAAATTATGACTCCGTCACGGGTAAAAGTGAGGTCTTCTACATCGATCTTGACTAATTCAGAACGACGGAAAGCCCCCATAAACCCTGTTAACACTAATGCTTTATCACGAATTCCAGCAATATCTAAAATATCAAAATGAGGTGTAATATCTTGTAAATCTTCCAGTAAAAGTGGCGCTTTTCCTCGTTGAATGGTGCCTTTTTCACGTTTAATCGCATCTAAGGCATTTCTGACAAGGCCTCTCCGACAGGGGTTGTTTTCTTCGAATCCAGCGGCCTTATGATTTTCTGAAATGGCGCTAAGGCGTCTCGAAACGGTATTGGCCTTGGCATTATCAGCTAAATCATTGATATAATTTACAATTGTTTCAGGTTCTGCTGGCAAAACCTTTAGACCAGCATGGTAGCACCATTCATAAAAATCCAGCCAATCGGCTTCATAAGCCTTTAGCGTATTGTCAGCTTTTGATTTTTTCAGCCTTTTTTTGCTTTTCTCAGTCAACTTATCATTTTCTTCAATAAACTTATTTTCGCGTAGTACAAAGTCTTTCGCAGCATGGCTCATATAACAGTAACACCTCACTTACTTACTCATACAAACAATTCCGCAAACACGCGTTTTTTTCCTTGTTGACTTAACGAAAAAAATTTAAAACAAGGAATTGAGCAAAATAGTGAAGAAATACGAAGAAAGAGCGAGCTATTTTTTAGAAACAGAGGTATCTTACTATGAATCAAACCTATACAATGAAGCAGAAGATTCGTCAACTATTCATTATTTTACTTCCCATTCTTATTACGCAAATTGCCTTATGTTCCATCGGCTTTTTTGACACCATGATGTCTGGTCATGCCAGTCAAAATGACTTAGCAGGTGTCGCCATTGGTGCCAATGTTTGGTTACCTATTTTTACTGGAATTAACGGTATATTAATAGCTGTTACACCGATTATAGCCCAACTAAATGGGGCTGGCCGTAATAAAGAAATGCCTTTTATTCTCATGCAAGGTGTTTATCTTGCATTGGCTTTAGCTGTGCTTGTTCTCATTGTTGGTGCGGTGACACTGCTGCCTGCCTTGGATTTGATGCAGCTAGAACCGGCTGTAAAAAATATTGCCTATGGCTTTTTAGGTGCCATAGCTTTCGGCATTATGCCGCTATTTGTCAGCACAACATTACGCAATTTTATTGATACGCTGGGTTATACGCGTATCACGATGGTTATTACTCTTTGTGCCTTGCCTATTAATGTAGTGTTTAATTATTTGCTCGTTTTTGGAAAATATGGGTTTCCCCGTCTCGGCGGAGTAGGGGCTGGGTATGCCTCGGCGATTACTTATTGGGTTATCGCTGCTATTTTGATTTGCGTGATCCACTTGCGAGCGCCTTTTCATGATTACGGCATATTTCGCACCTGTTATCAAATATCTTTGTCAGCCTGGAAGGAATTGCTCCAGATCGGCATTCCCATTGGTTTTGCCATTTTTTGCGAAACAAGTATCTTTGGCGTCGTAACCATCTTAGTTGCCAAATTCGGAACATTAACGATTGCTGCTCATCAGGCGGCAAGCAATTTTGCCGGAATGGTCTATATGCTTCCACTCAGTATGAGTATGGCTTTAACCATTGTTGTGGGATTTGAAGTAGGGGCGAAAAGACTGCACGATGCCAGGCAATATACCCATGTAGGTATCGGATTTTCGCTTATTGTGGCACTGGTCTGTGCGGCTGGGTTATGGCTAGGTAGTGAAAAAGTGGCTGCTTTGTATACAAATGATCGGAACATACTGCAACTGACAGAGCATTTTTTACTTTATGCCGCTTTTTTTCAACTGTTTGATGCCATTGCCGCACCCATTCAAGGTGTCCTGCGTGGCTACAAGGATGTAACCATTACCTTTGTCGTAGCCCTTGTCTCTTATTGGGTTATTGGACTTCCTATTGGCATTATTTTATCTCATTTTCCTGCTTGGGGAGCGTTTGGATACTGGGTGGGATTTATTGCTGGTTTGGCTTCGGGTGCCATTGCTTTGGCTGGACGACTGATTTGGATACAAACTAAGACGGCATCCTGTTAATGAAATACATTTTCCTGTTAGATACAAATGTCTTATGATTTGATAAATAATACTTATCAGCAAATTTCGATAAAACTATGTTTTTTTGCTTTATTTCCTGTTATAATTTTTAATGTAAACGTGCAAAATTTCACGAACCTTTTTTTTATCTATTTTCATTATTATGTAAGACCGACGCCACTCGATAGCATCATGCAATAAAATTTTAGATTTCGAGGGTAAATCAACAGGAATTCCTACATTTGTAAAATTGAGAGGAGGTCAGTCTAGACAGCTTTATTTTTTAGTCTAGACAAATTATGATGAAGTATAGTTACTATCCCGGTTGTACTTTGAAGACGAAGGCGCAAGAATTGGAAAAGTATGCCCTTGATTCTGCCAAAGTCTTAGGCATCGAGCTTGAAGAACAAGCTGACTGGCAGTGCTGTGGTGCCGTTTATCCACTTGCAACAGATGAAATGGCGACGAAATTATCGGCTGTGAGAAGTTTAGCAGCGGCGCAGCAAAAGGGTGAAAAACTGGTTACTTTATGTGCTGCTTGTCATCATGTCATCAAAAGAGTGAATGAAGACATGAGAAGTAATGAAAATGTCAGACAAAAAGTCAATAATTATCTGGAACTGTCTGAAGACTACCAGGGTCAAGGCGAAGTGCTGCACTATCTTGAAGTGATTCGTGATGAAGTAGGATTTGACAAACTCGCTCAACAAGTAAAAAATCCGCTGACAGGGCGAAAAATCGGTGCTTACTACGGTTGCCTGCTCCTTCGTCCAAGTAAAGTCATGCAGTTTGATGATCCGGAAAATCCCTCCATATTAGAAGACTTTATTCATGCCTTAGGTGCAACGCCGGTTCGTTATCCTTATCGGACGGAGTGTTGTGGCGGCTATCTTGCAGTCAATAAAAATAATCCCGTCTCTGAAATGACGAAAAATATTATCGAATCAGCTGTAAAACAAGCGGCTGAAGAAATTGTTACGGCCTGTCCGCTTTGTAAATATAATCTTGAAACAAGTAAGACAGAAATAAAAAGTAAGGTCAGCGTTCATTATTTTACTGAGTTACTGGCCGAAGCGTTAGGTGTTAAATAAGTGAAGGGGGGTAGCGTGGTGAGAGAAAAAATTGTTCCGACCAAACAAAAGCAAGTTTTAGAACAAATTCTTGAAATCAGTGGAGAACATATCCAAGATTGTATACAATGTGCAAAATGCTCTGCTGGTTGTCCGGCTACAAGCAATATGGATATCTTGCCGCATCAGGTCATCCGGTTATTGCAATGTGGGCAGATAGAGAAGATTGCAGCAAGCCAGACCATCTGGAATTGTGCTTCTTGTTTTACTTGTGCCGCCCGTTGTCCAAGAGAGATTGATCTGGCAAAATTAATGGAGGCTGTTCGTCTTACACTCATCAGATGTTCGGGTAACAGTTATTTAAAAACCGCTAGCGTGCCTGAAAAATTGGATGGCAAGATGCCGCAACAAGCCATTGTCAGCGGATTTCGTAAGTATAGCAAGTAATCACAAGAAAACGAGAATATCCCATCTTGGTAGTTTTTTTGTGAAAAAAATAACATTTCCTTAGTAAAGCAATCGTTATTTTAAGGAGGAATCAAATTGCATAAAATCGGAGTTTTTGTTTGCTGGTGCGGAACGAATATTGCCGGAACAGTCAACATCGATGAAGTTGTTAAAGCAGCCGCCGAAATACCCGGTGTTGTGGCGGCCCAAAACTATCAATACATGTGCAGCGAAGTGGGCCAGAAATTAGTGAAAAGTACTATTAAGGAACAAAGTCTCGATCGCGTTGTTATTGCATCCTGTTCGCCACGTATGCATGAGGCAACTTTCCGTAAAACAGCTCAAGCAGCTGGATTGAATCCTTTTCTAGTAGAAATCGCCAATATTCGGGAACAATGTTCGTGGGTGCATAAGAATAAAGAGGAAGGTACGAAAAAAGCCATTGCCCTCGTTCGCGCAGCCGTTGCCAAAGCTGCCGGCAACACGGAGCTCATACCAGGCGAAATCGGCGTAGAACACAGAGCTCTTGTCATCGGCGGCGGCATTGCCGGTATTCAGACGGCACTCGATATTGCAGATGCAGGCTACGAAGTCGATATTATTGAAAAAACCCCGAGTATTGGCGGTAAAATGTCGCAGATTGACAAGACCTTTCCAACACTAGATTGTTCGGCTTGTATTTTGACGCCTAAAATGGTTGATGCTTCTACGCATCCCAATATTACGCTTTATACGTATAGCGAAGTGGAAAAGGTGAGTGGTTATGTAGGAAATTTTGAAGTAACCATGAATCAAAAAGCCCGCAGCGTCAACATGGAAAAATGCAGCGGTTGCGGCATATGCAGTTCCAAATGCCCCTCAAGAACCACGAAAAGTGAATTTGATGAAGGACTAAGAAATCGCGGCGCTATTTATACTCCATTTCCTCAGGCCGTGCCCAATGTACCTGTCATTGACAGAGAACACTGTCTGAAATTCCAATCAGGAAAATGCGGCGTCTGTGAAAAAATCTGTCCGGCTGGCGCTATTGACTATACCCAGGAAGATACGAAAATAACGAAGAAATACGGCGCCATTGTTGTGGCCACAGGCTATGATATTATTAGTCTGGATAAATTCGGCGAGTATCAGTATGGTAGTCATCCTGACGTTATTACGTCGCTGGAATTTGAGCGTTTAACGAATGCAGCAGGTCCGACAGGCGGTAAATTTGTTCGGCCTTCCGACCATAAGAAGCCTAAAAAAGTAGTATTTGTTCAATGTGTAGGTTCACGCGACAAGTCTGAACGGGGCAAAAGTTACTGCTCAAAAATTTGCTGTATGTATACGGCGAAACACGCCATGCTGCTTGGTGACAAATATCCTGATATTGAAAGCTATGTATTTTATATTGATGTGCGTACGCCAGGTAAAAACTTTGATGAGTTCTATCGCAGGGCGGTGGAAGAATATGGCGTTCATTATATTAAAGGGATGGTCGGAAAAATTTTCCCTGAGGGCGATAAATTACTTGTACACGGTGTCGATGCTTTAACAGGCGAAACAATAAAAATTGATGCCGACCTTGTCGTACTTGCAGCGGCAACGCAGGCCAAACCAGATGCCGAGGCGCTCGGCAGAAAATTAGGTATTAGTACGGATATGAATAACTTTTTTACAGAGGCCCATCCCAAATTGCGTCCTGTTGAAACCCATTCAGCCGGAATTTATTTGGCTGGTGCTTGCCAGGGACCGAAAGATATTCCTGAAACAGTGGCTCAGGCCAGTGCGGCAGCAGCCAAAGCAATTGTTTTATTAAGTAAGGACAAGCTTGTTAATAATCCTTGTGTGTCTGAAGTCAATGAAAATCTCTGCAGCGGCTGTCTGGAATGCACCCATATTTGTCCTTACGATGCTATTTCTGCCAAAGAGCTTGAAATGAATGATCATGGCAAAATAACGAAGCGAACCGTAGCACATGTCAATGAGGCATTGTGTCAGGGTTGTGGAGGGTGTACTGTAACGTGCCGTCCGGGTGCTCTTGATCTCAAAGGCTTTACAAACAGACAGATTTTAGCGGAGGTAGATGCCATATGTCAGTAGAAGCAACAAAAGCTGTTAGCGAGATAAAAAGCGAATTTGCGCCGCTCATTGTGGCATTTTGCTGTAACTGGTGTAGTTATGCCGGCGCTGATCTTGCAGGAACAAGCCGACTCAATTATACAGCCAATGTACGAATTATTCGCGTGCCTTGTTCCTGCCGCGTCAATCCTTACTTTGTCTTGCGGGCCTTTCAGCGTGGTGCAGACGGTGTGGTTATTGCAGGTTGTCATCCGGGAGACTGCCATTATTCAACAGGTAATTATTTTACCAGACGCCGGTTTTCTGTTTTTACAAATTTACTGGAATACCTTGGTATTGAAAAAGATCGGTTTAAAGTGGATTGGATTTCAGCTGCTGAAGGAAATAAATTTGCCAGTGTGATGAATGAACTTTTAGAAAAAGTTCATCAATTGGGGCCAAATAGAAAGCTGAGGGATAGCAGATGGAAAAGATAGCTGCAAAAGTAAGGGAAGTTGCCAAACAGGCTCTTGCTAGTGGCGCCGTTACAAAGATTTTAGGCTGGGAAACAGGCGAATTCTGGTATGACGCGTCTCCTGTCTTTATTACAGATGAAAAAGCTGCTGACAGCTTAATCTGGGATGCTTTTTGTGTAACCAATCTCAGCAAATATCTCATCAAGGAATTGAAAACAACCCAAAAGATCGGCGTGTTTTTAAAAGGCTGTGACTCTCTGGCCTTTAACCAGCTATTAAAAGATCATCGCATTGATCAGGAACAAGTCGTTATTTATGGCTTACCTTGTCCAGGCATGATTGATCCTGAGAAGGTAAAAAAAGCCGGACTCCATCAAGGACTACTTAAAGTGAAACGCTCAGGTGATGAACTTACGTTTGTTACGGCGAACGGCGAAAAAAAGGTTTCAAGCCGTAGCTTTGATTACGACAAATGTTTGCGCTGTCGTTATCCCAATCCTGTCGTTTATCAAGAACTCATCGGCGAAGAAATTGTACGAGAAACATCTAATGAAGATCGGTTTGCTGATGTTTCGGCACTTGAAAACTTGTCTCCTGAAGAGCGGTATGATTACTGGACCAAACAATTTTCAAAATGTCTGCGCTGTAATGCCTGTCGCAATGTCTGTCCTGCCTGTAGCTGCGAAAAATGTGTCTTTGACAATGTCGCGGCAGGAATATCAGGTAAGGCTACTGTCGATAGTGAAGAACAGTTTTTTCATATTATCCGCGCCTACCATGTAGCGGGCCGTTGTGTTGACTGTGGCGAATGCAGCCGTGTCTGTCCTGTTGGAATTCCCCTTCACAAGCTGAACCATAAAATTATGAAAGATATGAATGAACTCTATGGCACATATGAGGCGGGTGTGGATGGGGCAGACAAATCACCGCTTGTGACGTATACGCTGGATGATACAGATCCTTTTGACGGACATAGACAGGGGGAGAAGTAAATGAAAAAGCTAGCGAAAAGCAAATTATTTGAAGTATGGTCCATCATTGCGAAAGAGCATGAATTGTTCGTACCTGTTGAGCAAGAGGGGGAAAGTGTCAATTTTTCCTTGTGGCAAGAAGGCGAGCACGTCAATTTAGATCACTTGAAAACCAATGTTTCCCCGAAACAGATCGTGTTCCCTCAAACAGAAACGTATTTAAAATTTAAGACAACAGGCAAAAAATTAAGTCTGGAGAATGTGGGGGGGAAGCAGGCGCCTTATGTACTGTTCGGCGTACGGCCTTGCGATGCCCAAAGCTTTGCTCTCATTGACAACGTTTTTTTAACTGAACCTGTTGATCGCTTCTATGAAGAAAGAAGAAACAAGGGCATTCTGGTTTCGCTGGCTTGTTCCAATCCGGAAGAAACTTGTTTTTGTCAGGCCTTTGGCATTACACCGGGAGAGGCACCCCAGGGAGTCGATGTGGCTACTTGGGATATGGGAACTTTTCTGTTATGGAAGCCGCAAACAGCCAAAGGAGAGTCACTGACTAATCAACTGAATGGTGTACTGGAAGAGGCTTTAGCACAAGACGAGCAAGACTGTCAAGAGTTACAGCAAGACATTCAACAGAAACTTAAGGACCTTCCGTTAGCTAAGATAGATCCAAAACAAATTACGGGCGATCTGAAAGAAATCTTTGACGCTAAAATCTGGGATGAATATAGCTCGCGCTGTTTAGGCTGCGGTTCTTGCACCTATGTTTGCCCGACTTGTCATTGTTATGATATTCGCGATTTTGATGGCGGCAAAGCAGGCGAACGTTTCCGTTGCTGGGATTCGTGTATGTTTTCGGAATTTACCCTTATGGCTCATGGCAATCCCCGTAAAACGCAAAAGGAAAAATTCCGGCAGCGTTTTATGCATAAACTGGTCTATTATCCAAACAACAATGAGGGCGTTTATGCCTGTGTAGGCTGTGGCAGATGTATGGATAAATGCCCAGTCAATATGAATATTGTCAAAGTCATCAAAAAATTAGGTGGTGAAAAAGCATGAGCTGCACGTGTAATAAAACTGCCGATCCTTTAATACCGGAAATTGCTGTTATCGAAGCGATTCGTCAAGATACAAATGATGTTACGACTTTTCGTGTTGTAAAACCAGCAGGTGGCAAGTGTTTTGATTTTATGCCTGGCCAATGCGCCATGCTGTCTGTTCCGCCTACAGGCGAAGCAATTTTTTCCATTACATCGTCGCCTACTGAGCAGAATTTTATGGAGTTCAGCATCAAAAGATGCGGTACAGTAACGGAATATCTTCATCAACTGGAAGTAGGCAGTGAGATCGGTATCCGCGGACCTTATGGCAACCATTTTCCTGTGGAAAGTGAGCTGAAAGGGAAGGACCTGCTATTTATAGCCGGTGGTATTGGTTTGGCTCCGCTCAGATCCGTCATTAATTACATCATGGATCATCGTGCTGATTATGGCAAAATTGATATCGTTTATGGTGCCCGCAGTCCGGAAGATCTCGTACACACCAAGGAAATTTTTGAAAACTGGCCGACCCGGCCGGATACAAACGTTCATTTGACAGTTGACAGACCTTTTGAAGGCTGGGATGGACACGTGGGTTTTGTACCCAATTATGTGAAAGAATTGGGCTTTCATACAAGTAAAGTGGCCTTGCTCTGCGGGCCGCCCATTATGATTAAATTTGTTTTACAGGGTTTGGAAGAGCTTGGCTTCAAAAAAGATCAAGTTTATACGACACTGGAATTAAAGATGAAATGCGGCGTAGGCAAGTGTGGTCGTTGCAATATTGGCAATAAATATGTCTGCAAAGACGGTCCTGTATTTCGTTGTGATGAACTGCAAGAACTGCCTGACGAATACTAATTTTGAGGAGGCCTAGGAAATGTCCGACAAGGAAATGGTTGATATCTATATTTTAGGTAAGAAATACCCGGTACCAGCGAGCTTGACTATTATGGATTCAATGGAATATGCAGGCTATCAGCTTGTTAGAGGCTGCGGCTGCCGTTCGGGATTTTGCGGCGCTTGTGCCACCGTCTACAGAATTAAAGGTGATCGGGAACTCAAAGTATGTTTGGCCTGCCAAACAAAAGTTCAAGATGGCATGTATTTGACGCAACTTCCCTTCTTCCCAGGGAATAAAGAAACTTATGACATCAATGAATTGGAACCGACTGCCGATACGATGGGAAGGCTTTATCCTGAAATATACAAATGTATTGGATGTAACTCCTGTACAAAAGGCTGTCCGCAGGAATTGAACGTGATGCGTTATATTGGTTATGCCCAGCGGGGCGAACTCGAAAAATGTGCACACGAATCTTTTGACTGCGTCATGTGCGGTATTTGTGCTTCGCGCTGTCCGGCTGGGATTACGCATTACCAAGTAGGGCTGCTTGCCCGTCGTTTGACAGGCAAATACATTGCTCCTGAATCGAAGCATTTAACTGAGCGTGTCAACGAAATGGAAGCAGGTCAGCATGATGAGTCCATTGAGAAATTAAATAATAAAAGTGTGGAAGAGTTAACCGAATTATATAATGCCAGAGATATTGAAAAATAATCATTACTTTTTACTAAGGAGGTATGTTCATGTATACGGCAGAAATGAGAGAGCTTATTAAGAAGGTAGAAGCCACACGTCCTGAGCGACTGGGCCATGATTATTCCCGCATGACACCGGATGAGCGTGATCAAGTATTGAAGAAATATCATCCTGATTATCGCGCTAGTGGGTTCCGAACGTTATCGCTAGGTGCCAACGAGGGATCGAAAGTACCTCTGGAACTGGCTGATCTACTTGAAGCCAAAAGTCGTCTAGAAAATGTTAACCTTGATTTAACCAAAGTGGATTATGACGTAGATGTCCTCATTATTGGCGGCGGTGGAGCCGGGGCTTCGGCAGCACTTGAAGCACATAAACAGGGTGCCAAGGTCTTAATTAGTACAAAATTACGGATGGGTGACGCGAACACCATGATGGCTGAAGGCGGTATTCAGGCTGCTGATAAACCAGGCGATTCACCTGCTAAACATTATCTTGATGTCATGGGTGGCGGCCATTTCACTAATAAAAAAGAACTTGTCAGTGCTCTTGTTAAAGATGCGCCAGGCACCATTAAATGGCTCAATGAACTTGGCGCTATGTTTGACAAAGAGGCAGACGGTACTATGGTGACGACCCATGGCGGCGGGACATCCCGTAAAAGAATGCATGCCGCTGCTGACTATTCAGGTGCAGAAATTATGCGGGTTATTCGTGATGAGGTTCACAATCAAGGTATTGAAATCGTTGAATTTTCTGCTGCTGTAGAACTATTGCTTGACAAGGATGGCAAAGCAGCTGGTGCTGTTTTGTACAACTTGGAAACTGAGGAGTACGCTATTGCTCGGGCTAAAACCGTTATTTTGGCAACAGGCGGTGCAGGCAGACTGCATTACCAGGGGTTCCCAACGTCTAATCACTATGGAGCAACAGCAGACGGACTTGTCATGGGCTATCGCGCTGGAGCTGAACTTGCTTTTGCCGATACCATTCAGTATCATCCCACTGGAGTTGCCTTTCCACCACAAAATTTCGGTGCCCTTGTTACAGAAAAAGTCCGCAGCTTAGGTGCTACACCTGTCAATATTGACGGTAATCAATTCGTGTTCCATCTTGAAACACGCGACGTGGAAGCAGCAGCTATTATTAGAGAGTGTGCGGACAAGAATAAAGGCATTGAGACACCTACTGGCGTTAAGGCCGTATGGCTGGATACACCACTTATCGAACTGATTCATGGCGAGGGTACGATTGAGAAAAGAATTCCGGGCATGTTTCGCATGTATAAAAAGTTTGATATTGATATGAGAAAAGAACCGATTCTTGTCTATCCCACGCTGCATTATCAAAACGGCGGCCTACTGATTAATGAACACGGTCAAACGAAGGTTGAAAACCTTTATGTCGCTGGCGAATGTGCCGGTGGTGTTCATGGCAATAATCGGTTGATGGGTAATTCATTACTGGATATCCTGGTATTTGGCCGTCGCGCCGGGTCCCATGCAGGAGCTCACAGCAAAACTGTTGAAGGTAAGGCACTCAGCTTAGATCACGTAAAAAAATATCATCAATCATTGAAAAATCACGGCGTGAAAACAGATCGAATTTCGCCCATGCTACTGCCTCATTATACACATGGCAGAGAGAATGATAAATAAAAGAACTAGTTAAAAGAATAGTGTTATTTAAAGTAAAAGAACTAGCTAACTGTGATTCATACATTAGCTAGTTCTTTGTTGTTTGATGATCATTGAAAATAAACGATTTTTAGCATTTAAGGTCAGCGGAAGTGATTGTCTCAGTTGTGGTTTAATTGATACAGCTGTTTTTTTATCAGCTTCGAACTTTTTACACGCATGATGGATGTTTTTATAGAGTCACCTGATTGATTCTCTCCAGTCTGCCACGTATTGTTCTAATATTTGGCACAGCTCATTGCCGATGTGAGCATATGCCTCGTCATCAAGGTTAGCCAGCGATACTCGTATAGACCAATTCGGACCATGAAAACCACGCCCACCTAATAGTACGATATCTGAATTTTTGGCTAATCGAAAGAGAATATCGATAGGATCACAGTTTTTCTTTAAAAAATCCGTAAACGCGTTGCCGTAGTAGAGGTTGGCCCATTTTTCTAGATCAAACTCTGTGTAGTAATTCGCATTATAGGAAAGGTTAGGAAGAGGCAAACGTAAACCGTCATAGAGAAGTTTCATACGTCGCTGGCAAATACTTTTTGTTAACTGTTTATACGTATTTTCCTTATCCAACAAGGCAAAGGCTGAAAATAGTGCCATTTGTATCTGCTGAGGAGTGGATAGTCCTGCCGTATGATTTAATGCTACCTGGCGACTGTCTGCCACCATCCGGTCTATGAAAGATATTGTTTCAGGGTGCGGTGAAATTGATGCGTACCGTTTTTGCAAAATGTCTTTACTAGTATTGGACAATTGTTTTAATAATTTATCAAATATATTTTCCTCATGAATCGCAATCACGCCTAACCGCCAACCGGTTACACCAAAGTATTTGGAGAAGGAATATACTCCAATAGTATTATACGGTAAGTCCGCCATTAGAGAGCGATATTTGTCAACGAAAGTTCCGTAGACATCATCAGAAATAATCATTAAATCCGGATTTTTTTGCTTCACAATTTGTATTAACTGTTGAATCGATTCAGGTTGAATTGCTACTGAGGGCGGGTTACTCGGATTTACTAAGAATAGTGCTTTAATCGATGGATTGGCCAGCTTTTCTATTTCTGAATATGGGTATTGCCAAGTGTGATTTCCGTTCCGATCCATTTCTGCGGCATGAATTTCGACAACGTTAAATTGATAACGATATAAATGAGGTATTTCGAGATAGGGTACAAATATCGGCACCATAATTGCGATCGTATCTCCCTGGGAGAGTAAGTAATTTTCGAGTAATGAATCAAAGATATAACACATTGCAGCGGTAGCTCCTTCAACAGCGAATAAATTAAATTTTCCGCAATATGTACCGTTGCCGCACATTTCTTGAATCATGAAGTCATGAACAATCCTCTCTATATGCACCAGCATTCGATCTGGCATTGGGTAATTGTCACCGATAATTCCGTCTATTAATTCATAGATCCATTCTTCTGGGTCAAATCCGCAAATCACTATGCCATATTCAATAATGTCATTGAGTAGTTTCATGCCAGGCGTATGTTTATTATGTTCAGCGTAAGCTTTAAAACGTTGTACAACCCCTTTTCGATTAGGTTGTCCGCCCAGAGCTCCCTCATCCCATACTCTACGGCTTTCCTGCACAGCAAATTGTCCCAGGGCGAAAAAGGCTTCACGTGGTGTTGCTGCAATCCAATTTGGATTTCCTCTGCCTGCATCCAGTAATGTTCGTGTTCCCCGCTTATGTCCTTTCGCCAGACTGATTAGCTTGTTTTTAAATTCAAAAGGGCTTATATTTTCGTAGAAAATTTTTTTGTGCTGTTTTTCAATAAATTGGTCCGTATAAATGTTTCTCATCCTTTCTTTGTATCTTGATTTGTACTATTAACTCATATTGATATGATTACAAATAACCAGTGTAACGATACGCCACTAAGAACTGTCCCTTTGCCTTTTTTCTAATTGGGACTTTTAGACAATTGAAATTGTTAAGAAAATCATTATATAATATAAATGCTTGTAATATTTTGATACGAAATGTCGATAAATGTATATTGAACAGTGATGCCACGATTCTCTGCTGAAGATGACAGGGGGTAGTGTAATTTCGAATATTGAATGAATGATATATGGGGCAAACTTTCCGAAAGGTTAGGACGCAAAACTATGGGTCTAAAGTTTTTAATCAATCTAGGACTGCCAGGTTGCAACGATTTAGTTTTATTTCGTTATAGCATGGGTAGCCCTTTTTTATTTGTCTCAATAAAAGCATTTGTAATTAGCTATGATAGCGAAGTTATAGGAGGATTGTGTGAAAAAAGAAGATCAGCAAATAATTGAAGTTGGATATGGAATGGCTAAAGGTAATTCGTCCTTTTCTGTTGGCATGAAAGCAGCTAAGCAGGCAGTATTGTCCATCTATGTACATGCTGTTTCAGCGGTGTTGGTATTTGCTTCTGTAGTTTACGATCTAGATGAGGTGCTGCAAGGCATTCATAGCGTAGTGGGAGAAGCACCTGTTTTTGGGGCTACAACAGCTGGTGAAATTTGCAATGGGATACATAAGGAGACTGTTTTGGTTATAGCTTTAGCTTCTCCATTTTTACGGGTACATTGTGGAATAGGTACAGATGAATCAAAAGATTGGCGGCGAGCTTTGAATGAAGCGGTCAACTCTTCGGCAGTAAAACCTTTTTTCTATAATGCTTCTGAGTATAAGCGGGCAATGAGACGGCAAGGCAGGGATGCCTTTATCATGCTTTTTTCGCCGGGCAATACGCGACAAAGCGACGATTATAGCTTTGAAATTGTGGAAGCGCTTAAGGAACGGTCCTTGGGGGAATTCCCCATTATCGGTGGATCACCGGCTGACGATTGGCGGATGGAACAAAATTATATTCTACATGCACAGCAAGCTTATCCCGACAGCCTGCTTGTGGTCGTTTTTGAAACGGAGCTTCAATTCGGAATATCGTTAGCGCATGGCTTCCGTCCGACTGATATGCGGGCAACGGTGACTGCCGTTGATGGATATGAAATTTTAACGTTAGATGGGATTGCGGCGGCTGATGTTTACAGCAAATTAGTTGGTTTGCCGAGGAATAAATTAGAAGAAAATCATTTGGCCTATACAACGGGTGCTACGATTGGTATAGCAGATTCGCTGGGACAGTACAGTGTGAATATTGCCAACTATTTTACGCACCGTGGCGGGATTCGCGTAGCGCAGCCAGTGTCGGTAGGAACTGTCTTTATCCGAATGGAGCCTGAGCCGGATAGTATGGTGAGCGCTGGTGTGGAAGGCATACGCCGGGCAATCATCCGAGGAGGAATTACGGACATCGCACTTGGCATAGCCTATTATTGTGCTTTACGGCCTAGAATCATGGGCGATAAATCTGAACAAGAAATTCAAGATATGACAAAAGTATTAGCAGGAAAACCGTTAGTCGGTTTCTGTAGTCTCGGGGAGCAGGGAGTCGCTGATAATGGCGATAGCCGTCATAGTAATTCTGCGGTTGCTTGTCTGGTGCTTGGCAGCCAATTATCACAGGCGGCCCAGATTGCTTTTGAAAATAATGAACTCTTAGCAGAAGTGGAAGCGCAGAAGGAAATGCTGAGCAAAACTAACAAGGTGTTGCTAAAGGAAATTGCCGAGCGCAAGAAAATTGAAGCGGTTTTGCGGGAAAGTGAAACGAAGTTAAAAGACTTTGCTCAGGCTGTGCCTGACATTAGTTTAATTATTGATGAGGATGGCCGATATATCGAAGTATTTGACAGTGGCTACAAACTGTTAAAGCGGTCGAAAGAAGAATTGAATGGATGTATACTTCATCAGAGATTTCCGGCAGAAGAAGCTGAAGCTATACTAAGACAAATACGGCAGACTATTTTGTCTGATACGCCGCAGTGTTTTGTTCATGAAGTGGAGGTTGGAGAAGAAAAGCGATTTTTTGAAGGCAGGACAGCGCCGATGGAGTATCTGTTTAATGGCAAAAGAACGGTAGCTGCTGTAGCAATTGATGTTACAGAACGGCGGAAAGCAGAAAGACTGCTCGAATTTGCCTATGAACTGCGGCGCAAGAGTGATTTTATTAATGATATCATTACCGGAAATACTAAGGTAGATGAACAGGCTATCGCGACCGCTAAGACCTTTGGGATCGATTTTTCCATTCCCTTGTTCTGCTGTTTACTAACTATGAATAAACTTGCCGAGTCAACAACAGAAGAAACGAGTAGTGATACTACTAATAGTGAAATGTTAAAAAATAATATCATTGAGCTATTGAGTCGCGACTCCAATTATTTATTATGGGATTGCCGCAAAGGGATAGGCGTCTTATGTCAAATAGGGACCAAGGACGATGATTGGGAAAATAGCATGCAATTCGCTTTTCAGCTTCAGAAAAAAATTATTCGCTATGCCCCTGGAATGGTGGTGAGAATTGGTGTTAGTAATATGCACACCGGAACTCACTGTATAAATGAAGGTTATCGGCAAGCATGGAGCGCTGTTGTTGCGGCTCGGTGTCAGAGTGAAAGCAGCAAGGCAATTAATCATTTTCGCGACATAGGCATTGCTCAGCTGTTAGCAAACATGGGCGGTAAAAAACAGGCTGCTGAATTTGTTTATGAAAAACTTGGTAAACTCATTGATTATGACCACAAAAAGGGGACGGACCTTCTGCTTACTCTTGAGAAAATTCTGCAAAATAATAGCTTGAAAGAATCAGCAGAAAAAATGTATATTCACCATAAGACGATGGCTTTTCGTAAAAAACGTATTGAAAAAATATTAGGGGTTTCTATTGATGAGTTTGAGATAAAACTGGCTCTAGCGGCGGCAGTCAAATTGTATAAACTGAGTAATATTTTCAACGAATAGGTTATGAATGAGCACAGGTTATTATCTTTTGTGGATATGATCTGTACCTTTTTTGACTGAAAAATTAGGGTCTCTAGATAATGTGAATTATTAAAAGGATAACTTATAATAGTTATATAAGATTTTCTTGATGAAAAATGTCGGTATATGTAAATTAATAGAGCTATTCATGTAAATGGATTACTCATTCGCAGTAGCGAAAGCTTAATATTTATTTGCAGTTTCACGAATAAGGGAGGCGAGTCCGTTTCTATTAGAAATAGAGTCGGAAAATATGAGAATGAAAATGAATTTAGCGACAAAAATGATTATTAATTTTTTACTAGTTGTTATGGTGGCAGCAGTGGGTTTTTGTTACACCATATGGAAGGTGAATGCCGTGGCCGAACTTGTCGATAACGCCAATAATACGGATCTGCCGCGCTTACTCAAAACCAATAAGATCAACAATAACGCTTCCGATGAAGTGGGCTATATGAGTGAATATTATATTACCAAGAACTCTGAGATGTTGAACGATTATAAGAAAACGGCTGCGGATAATAGAGATCTTGAAGATGAAATGAATAAAAATTCTGTCACAGCAGAAGGAAAACGTTTAATTACCGAAGTAAAAACTTTGGATGACAAATATTCGGAAATAGCCGATAAAAAGTTTGTCCTACTAATACAAGCTGGTAAAGACGCTGAAGCTCGTCAGGTCATGATAAGCGAGATGGCACCAGCTGCCAAGGCATTAAACGACAAATTAGATGAGTACCAAAATTTTCGCAATAAACAAATCACTAATTCATTGAATCAGGCTCTGGACCATGCTCAGCAGACTAGGACTGTGGCTGTGTTTGCTGCTGTGCTTGCCGCTATTTTGGGTATGGCTATCGGCTTTTTTGCGGCTCGCAGAATATCGAGACCGGTCAACGAGTTGGCCGTGGTAGCCCGGAAAGTTGCAGCTGGCGACTTAACCGAACAAGTGAAGATAGACAGTCAGGATGAGATTGGTCAATTGGCAGCGGCTTTTAATACGATGGTTTTACAGCTGAAGGACCTAATCAAACATGTAACGGTCAACGCTGAACAAGTGGCAGCATCCAGCGAGGAACTTACCGCTAACGCCGAGCAATCGGCTCAGGCGACAAATCAGGTCGCTTTGTCTATCACGGATGTGGCTGCAGGGGCCAATGAGCAAATGGAAGCGGCTAGCGAAGCTTCCAACGTAGTGGAAACCATGTCAGCGGGTATTCAGCAAATAGCCGCTAATGCCAATCAGGTGGCCGCTCAGTCGGCTAATGCCGCTGATAAAGCTAAGAATGGTGGTAAAGAGGTGGAAATGGCGGTCAAGCAGATGAGCCAAATCGAAGATACTGTCAACAGCTCAGCACAGGTTGTAGCTAAGCTGGGTGAGCGGTCCAAGGAAATTGGTCAGATCGTCGATACCATTTCCGGTATTGCCGGACAAACTAACTTGTTGGCTCTAAATGCCGCGATTGAAGCCGCTCGGGCTGGTGAACAGGGTAAAGGCTTTGCTGTGGTGGCAGAAGAAGTGAGAAAATTGGCCGAGCAGTCTCAGGAAGCAGCTAAAAAAATTGCTGAACTCATTGGGGATATCCAGGGTGATACAGATAAAGCGGTTATCGCTATGAATGAAGGTACACAGGAAGTTAAAACAGGGGCTGAAGTGGTCAATGCCGCTGGAATCGCTTTTAAAGAAATTATGGAAGTGATAGATCAAGTGTCTGATCAGGTCAAGGAAATTTCGGCGGCTATTCAGCAAATGGCTACGGGTAGCCAACAGATTGTTGGTTCAGTCAAAAAGATCGATGATCTTAGCAAAAAATCGGCGGGTGAGTCCCAAAGTGTTTCGGCAGCTACGGAAGAACAACTTGCTTCAATGGAGGAAATTGCAACTGCCAGTCAAACGTTGGCCCAATTAGCCCAAGAATTGCAAACGGCGGTAACCAAATTCCGTGTATAGCGGGGAGAAAAGACGGTGAACAAACTGACCTTGGATTGCTCCTACAATGAGAATGAAGACAAGGAAGAGAACGGAGCGGCAGACACGGTATGAAAAGTAGCCGTTATCAGTTACATAAATAAAAGAGCTGCGTTGAAGCTAAAAGTTTCAGCGCAGCTCTTTTTAGTTAATTGCTAGCTTATTTATAGAGTTTCAATTCAGAGAAAAGGATGGTTCCTTTACCTTCAAGTGGTGAGATATTTAAAGTTTTAACAGGAACCAAGGAAAAAGGTTGGTCGGGATCTACCCCAGCAGGTTGATAGTCTGTTCTAGCTTTGAAGCTACTAAATGGAAGAGTAACTAGTTTTCCGTTAGCAGAATCATCGATAAATGTGGCTTCATAAGAAACTCCATTGGCATCATATAGTTCTAGTCTAATTTTAGCCTTGGTTCCGCCTGCTAATTTAAACTTCAACCCAGTAAAAGCAGACCAGTCTTCTTGAAATTGTTCGCTAGTTGCACCAAGCCACCCCTTTGGTTGCAAGGCATATTTTATTGTCAATATACCGTCAGCACTGACTGTTTGGGTTATTGTGGATGCACCATCGTTAAAAGGTTTTTGACCAGCGAAATAACTGACATAGTTTTTGTCCACGCTGCCTTGCCCTTTTACTTCAAATTTTTCAGCAGCAAAAGCAGTAGTGAAGAGACCCATCACAAATAAGAACATTAGAGTCATTACTAGGTTTTTTTTCATCGTTTTCCCTCCTGATTTTAATAATGATCATTTATTCACTGAAATTTTAATTTCTTCAGAAGTCAATTTGTCATTCGGCGTAGAAAAATAGGCTAACATGTATGTCATAGGCGCTGTATAATCAATATCATTTTCATTAGTGGAATAGGATTCACTTACATCAATATAAGCTTTGGCTGGAGGTACATTACCTTTTGCTATTAGTTGTGCTTGAACCGGGTCGCCATTTGGCCAGTTGTTCGGTCCACCTGTCAGCCAGCCTGGAATGTAAATGCCAGTGCTTACCCGTAATCGGTTATGTACGTTTCGGGTAGGGTTGGTCCCAGATCCGGTTAAATAACAAACTCCGTTGGTGTTTCTACCTAAGGCATAATGTACTTGATCTAGTGCAGCATTTAAATAGGATGATTTAGGATCGAGCTGATAAGCCAAAACTAGCATATTAGCTTTGCTCATGGTTACTTTATTAGATGCCCAAGTATATTCATTCTTATTTAAAGCACAGTTATAACCATCCGCTGCGATTTGTTTTACCGTGCTATCGGCATACTCAAGAAAGGCATGCTTTACTTTTTCTTTTAAGAGATTTTCGGCATTTGGATTGGTTATATAAGCCCATTGCCCTAAAGCCAGTGAATTGGTCCAGCTAAATGCTTTTGGTTTAATGATGATTACATCAGAAAAATGATCTTTCAAATATTGTTCATACTCTTTGTCACCTGTTGTTTTGAATAGCTCGGCGGACAACCAAATGCGTTCTTCCGTATCGGCTGCTAGATTAAGTGTGGGATATTCCTTTTTTACTGAGGCAAGCCATAAATGTTGTTCGTTTTCTGTTGTTTTTTCATAAGGACCTGAACCTTTATTTTGTCCTTCATCAAACCGGAAGCTAGGTTCCGGATGGTCTTTTAAGTAAGCGAATGCTTTTTTTGCGGCATCTAAAAGTTGAGCTGCATAGTTAGAATCATATTTTTGATAAATACGAGCTGCCATGGCATTTGCTGCACCAAACAGCGCCGTATTATAGGTTGCGAGGCCATAGACGTATTGATTGTAGTTTTCCGCTTCTGGTCGAGTGTTCAAATCCGACCAATATGCTCCAGCTGTTTTGAGATAAACGGCACCATCCGAACGCTGCATCTTGAGCATCCAATCAAGTTCGCACTTCATTTCTACCAATACATCAGGCATATTAGGAGCTGATTCATCAATAGCGATGCCATCAGGAAAAAACATCTGGTCTTTTTTAAATTTTTCCGGTTGGGCTTCATAAGCCAGTAAAATGTTGGCTACTGTAATTCCGCCTGTCGGTACATATTTGCCATAGTCCCCAGCATCCCACCAGCCACCGGTAACATCCAAAACATCCCCTTTCGTACTGACATCATCAGAGAAGAACACTTTTGCTCTTTTGGCCTTCTCATGGTCTACGGCATGTTTTAGGCCAGTGATTGGATCATTCATGGCGATATTACAGCGGGCTAACGTAAAAGAACGCAGCGTATGAATAAGTGGTATGTAATAGATATTGCTGCCGATTTTAAACTTATAGGAACTACCTATTCCGTCTACTGTAACGAGATAGGTGCCAGGCGTGGTCACTGTCGAGAAATCAGCCTTCCTTACGGTATCGCCAGAAGAGATGTCTTTGCGTGGCACAGATAAAATACCTTTATATACAATTTCATTTGTATCGGTATTAATGACTTTGAATTCATCGGTATTATTCGCTGCTACAACAATAGCAACTTTAGGATACTCTGGTAAATAGCCCACTTGATCTACATGGATTTTGGCATCCGTAGCATTAACTGCATTTGCAAAAACAGGGAACGCTGTGCATAATACTAAGAGCACAACTATGCCAAAACCTAACATTTTATTAAAACTATTTTTCATCCTCATCTGTTTTTTCCTCCATGCTGTGTTTCATTCGCAAAAAAATTTGCAAAATATTATAGTTATCCCTAACCGTTCCACAGCCATATGAGCATTATTTCTCACTCCCTTCGACAAACAGCTCTGTCTCTATCCCCGCAAGCAAGTTTTGTTCTGTATTAATACAATGCACAAATCATGCCAATGTCCAAGCTGATGATTAGTTTGGACTTGTACGGTAAATTTATCTCAATACACATTTCCATACACATCCAAATACACTTAATACAGTAAAGAGAAACAATCGTATCACTAAAATAGCAAAGTTTGAGAAGCAACGGTGGAAGGGAAGAGTTGTTTTGGATGTATGGAAACTGCTAATTAGCTCGGTGATATGTCTTGGTGCTGGTGAAATTGGCGCGCTTTTTACCTTTCAATCTGCGGATAGTTGGATGCACTGTTACATTTTTCTTACTCCAACCCATTGGGTCTTTGGACCATTTGGAAAGCAATGTATATAATAATGGGGATAGCCTTAAATCACTCTGCTTTTGTTAAAGCGTCATTTACTGCATTTTTTATACCCCTAGAAGTTTTAGTAGCACCAGAAACTCCATCTACATTCGTAGATTGGTTTTTGATAATTTCTTCTGGCACTTGTTTCATAGCTAAGGCATAATGTTTAGGATCTCTTTCATTATGAGCAATAATTGTAATATTTTCCATTACCCCGTTAGATATGGTTACTTGAACAACTAAATCAGGCCCATATCCTGTAGATTTCCCTGTATATATTCCATCTTTATATTTTTTATTGGTGAAATTAGTGTTAGGAGCCTCATTTGTTTGTGTTGTATCAGTAGAACTATCTTGGTTTGGATTCTGATCAGGAGATATATTTAGTATATCTGAAGTAAATCCACCAACCTCAACAATATGAGAGCAGAGAGTAATGATGAATAAGACAGCGAGTATTCGATGACAATACATCCAACCTTTTTTCTTGAATTTCGGCTTATAGTACCAACTAGCTTCAAGTAATACATGCATAAACAGCATGTAAGGGAGTCATGGAAAATTGCCATTAGTAGATTGTTAATACGGCATCATGATAATTGACCCATACGTACTGATTTTATTCGAAAATAAGTTTAGTCTAATTATTATGAACAAAATGCTTCAATCCTTGTATAATGAGAGGTTGAGGTTTTTGTTTATTTAGACATAATAAAAAGTCAATTGTTTTGTGAGCATTTATCTACTAAAATGAAAAGTAGCATTACTAAAATAGTATTGTGTGAAGTTTTCGAAGGAGAGATTATTGTGATAATCGTTAGTGCCTGTTTGGCTGGGGTGGAATGTAGATATAATGGTCAAGAATTTTCCATACCGAAAATAATAGAGATGGTAAAAAAAGGACAGGCTATTTCGCTCTGTCCAGAAATATTGGGGAAATTACCTACTCCACGACTTAGCGCGGAACAATATGACGGAAGAATTTTTTCCAGCGATGGTCAGGATTTAACAAATCAGTATCTAGCAGGGGCAAAGGTTGCATTAAATATTGCACGGTTAGTCGGTTGTAAAAAGGCCATCTTAAAGTCTAAATCGCCTACTTGTGGCTGTGGGAAGATTTATGATGGTACGTTTTCTGGAAAGTTAATCAATGGGGACGGAATATTTTGTAAATTTCTAAAAGAAGAAAATATAGAAGTGTATACTGAGAACGAAATAAGGTGAGAAAATTGCAAGATAAAGCAAGTTGACAATTGATGCGTATAACAAAAACTTTTTTGCGTACACTGATAAATTTATGAATTATAGTCCTTTTTGGAAAAAACGATAGGAGTAGATGATATTGCAAAAATTAATAATGCCAGAGTACATGATTATTATTGGAATGAAGATTTTAGTTGTGCAGTGACGACTTTAAAAATTCTTTCTGAGTTGTATTATCCCGAGTTACATTCTCAGATGATAGATGCTGCTTTTGGATTAAATGCTGGCAGATGTGGCTCTCAATGTGGATTGGTTGAGGGAGCGCGGCAGTTTATTGTGTAAAGAATTAAGACCGCAGGGATTTGGTTCTGATAATCCCCCTCACCTTTGTGAAGGCATAACTAAAAAAGCAGTCATATTCTCGGCAGAATTTATTTGTGAAAATATTAGAAGCAAGGCAAGATAAAATACTATATATTATGGGGATAGGAGAGAGTTTTGTGAATAATAATTATGTTGTAACAAATCAACTTACTGAGAATCAAATAGTCAGCTTATTGGAGATCTATAAAAAAGATACTGTGTGGGGCACAACTCGGAACTTAGATGATGTAAAGAAGATGCTGAGGAATTGTAATTTTCTTGCATTGATCAATAGTAGAGATGCTAAAGAAATAATAGGATTTGCAAGGTTCTTATCCGACTCAGTCTATCGAGCCATGATTTATGATGTCGTAGTATCCGGAAAATACCAAGGACGAGGCTTTGGAAAGCTGTTGATAAATCTCTTGCTTAAGCAAGATTTATTACAATCAGTGGAGCGAATCGAGCTTTATACGAGAGATGAGAAGGTTTCTTTTTACGAACGATTAGGATTCAAAAAAATTGCGACAAATTTGATGAGAAAAGTGTAAATGTAGGCCCTCTTAGCTAGGTGAAGAGGGGGTTTATGGTTTAGATGTGTCGGAAAATGGAAATATTTTTTATCGTGTCAATAACTTTTGAAAATGTCACCTAAAAAGGGTTCTAATTATCGGATGAAAATGTCACTTTAGAATTTAAGCA
>NZ_JAHGVE010000038.1 GCF_018835585.1 Pelorhabdus rhamnosifermentans | reverse complement strand
AATTTTATCAGTATGGAGGGTATTGTATTGGACAGTATTCGCTCCTGTGACAACCTGAAGGTTCTTGGCCCAAAGCTCAGCATTGACTGCTGTTGTCCGGCTGATTAAATCTACCCGGTCCATGTTGCTGCCATTCATTCCGACACCTTGGATCGTGATTTGTCCGCCTGCTACACGAAAAGCATCCAGACTGCCATTACCGCCAAAAATAGGTGTGCCTGTTGTCAGTGTGGCATGGTTGGTATTGATAAAACCGCCGCCATCAACAAAAATCCCGTTCGGGTTGGCGATGACCACTTCGGCTCTTTTTCCGGCTATTTCTGTATAGCCCCTCAGATAACTGGGGTTAGGTCCACTCACTTCAGTTAGTATAATTTTCGCTGTTCCATTGGCCATGAATGGATTGCCTGTGATGTATCCGGCTAACTGTGTCTTGACATAGTCTCTGGAATTATTCAGTATCAGTCCCTGGGCAGCTACATCAAACTGACGGAAAATGTTTCTTGATACGCCAGCTGCTGACGGTGTGGTTATCTGTACAATAGGTAAGCCGTTGGCTGATTTCTCTACATAAGGCCGATTATTGGCTGGTGCATTTTTATCTACGGCTACACTCGCCCCGGCAACGGCGGGTTGACTGAATTGCAGAATCAATAATAACCAGGCCAGACATTTTTTTATACTTTTTCGATGCATCTTGATTCACCCCAACATTTTTATTGATGAATTAAATTTGATAAATTAATTGAAAACCGAGCGTTATGTTGTCCGTTTTATATCCTGCTGGTTTTTTTATTGGCCAGCCGACAAATACATCAAAATTGCATTCTTTGATTTTACCGCGTAAGCCCAGCGCCGTTCCGGCTAAATCATGGCCTAATAAATATTCGGAAGCAGGTCCGTAAACACGGCCATAATCCAAAGCGACATAGGTTTCCGTACCGACATTATCCACAGGAATGTCTAATTCATTACGAAAAACCCAGCCCTTTTCAGCTGCTAAGGTTTGTTCACCATCAAAGCCGCGTACAGTATAGCGATTACCGATACTCAAGTAGTCTGCAACAAATAGGGTGTCTTTCGTGGTCTGAAATTGCAGTTCTGTAACATACTGTGCTTGTTTGGAGCCGATTTTTATGGGTGTAGCCAAATTGATGTCAGCTGTCCAGATTCTGTAACGATTGGTTTGAGCAAATGTCTTATCATCCGGTTGGGCATTAAACCAAGGTACCCCCCACTTACAGGCAAGTTCAGCATCTAGCGTTGTACTCCCCATATAGCGTCGGTGCAACAAGGCTGCTTCGGCAATCGTAACTTTCTTCCGTTGGACAGTAATTTCAGTGTCATCAATGTAACTTTTATTTTCCTTTTTAGTAATACTAAATTGCAGACTCGTTTTACTGGTTTGATCGCGGTCAATAAGCCGCTGTATACGTACTTGGGTGCTATCACTCTTGCCTGACGACAAGAATGATTCTTCAAAGCCTTGAATATTTTGATGATAGTCATAGTGATTCATGGACAGCGTAAATGTCCAATACCCATAAGGAAATGAATAAGACAGGCTTTGTCCACGTGTACCCCGCAGATAACCCTCATGCTCCGCATCACTATTAAAAGAAACATTAAAAATATCATTGATGCCCAATAAATTATCGATGCGAAACGTAGTAGCTGCCTGCAATTTTCCAGTAGCTCTGCTGCCTGAGTCATCGAGTGAAAGTAGCGTTTTTAGCGGATTGGTATGCTTTATTTTGATGACCACATCGCTTTCCCCGGGCTTTGCTCCAGGGACAAGTTGTAAATCAACATCTTGTGAGGGTACGCGCTTCATTTGCTCCAGCCCTTGTTCAAGATCACGCAAATTGAGTAGTTTTCCGGGCCGTGTCGGAAAGGCAGTAACCCAGGTTCCTTGCCGATTATCTGATTTTATCCGAATGTCCCGGATTTTTCCCGGAACAAGAATGAGCCGCAAGACACCACTTGTCAAATCCTGTTCAGGTATAACAATTCTTGTGGTGATATAGCCGTGATTAATCAACTCATCTGTCAATCTCTTCACAATAATATTGATACCTTTTTGACCGATTCTTTGACCGGAATACTTATCTAAAATATTTTGTACCCAGGAAAATGAGTCGATTTCTTCGCCTTCAAGTTTTAACGTTTTTATCGGAAAGGAAGGGGTTTCATCAGGTAATTTTTGGTCTTCGGCAACAGACCGTTGATTTTGCAGAAAAACATCCTGTTCATTTTTTCTTTGCTGTGTTTCTTCTGATTGATTTTTAGAACGTCGCTGCAATTCTTCCTTATCGGCCTGCTGACGCTGCAAGGCTTCCTTATCGGCCTGGTCCATTACCTGAGCTGACAGGCTATTTAAATGGATACACATACACATTAAGAAAACGAACAACGTTTTATAAAAGCATGTCAAACTACCTATCTTTCCCATCAAATCTATTTTCCTCCAAACTTACGAATGTCACCTGAACGGCTCATTTTATACCACTTATTTAGAATTTATTTAATTTGACTATACTCTTTAAAAATAGAAAAAAAAGTCGAAATTTGGCATTTGTGTCATAAACAAGACTTTTATCCCATTTATTTCCGCCTAAAGTACTATTTTTAAATCCCCTTTTCAATAGCAAAAATGGTATTATTTATAAAAAAAAAAAAAAATAAGCTTCATTGACCGGCTTTCCGGAAAATGAAGCTTATCTCTTTATTTGATATTATCATTCAATCATTCATCGACACAATGCAGCTTATTTGCTTGATCTAAAGGAATCTGTAAATGCTCATAGGCAGCAGGTGTGACCACCCGTCCCCGCGGCGTTCGGTTTAATAATCCCAGTTGCATTAAATAAGGTTCATACACATCTTCAATTGTTTCCGTTTCTTCACTTATGCAAGCAGCAAGTGTATCCAGGCCCACAGGTCCGCCGCAAAATTTATGAATGATTGTCGTGAGCATTTTTCGATCTGTCTTATCCAATCCAAGCGTATCAATTTCTAACAGCTTAAGTGCCTCATCAGCCACACTACGCGTAATCATACCATCCCCTGTGACTTGGGCAAAGTCACGCACACGTTTAAGCAACCGATTCCCTACGCGCGGCGTTCCCCGTGAACGTTTCGCGATTTCCCTGGCACCTTGCTCATCAATAGGCACTTTGAGTATTTCTGCCGCCCGCTGGACAATATAGGCCAGTTCTTCAATCTTATAATACTCTAACCGACAAACAACACCAAAGCGATCCCGTAGCGGTGAAGCGAGGGCCCCAGCCCGCGTCGTTGCTCCTACTAAAGTAAAGGGCGAAAGATCCAAACGAATGGAGCGAGCGCTGGGTCCCTTGCCGATCATAATATCAAGGGCAAAATCTTCCATGGCTGAATAAAGGATCTCTTCAACTGTCCGGGATAAACGATGGATTTCATCAATAAACAGCACGTCATTTTCAGTTAAATTCGTTAAAATCGCTGCCAAATCACCGGGACGTTCAATGGCCGGACCTGACGTAACGCGAACATTCACATTCATTTCATTCGCAATAATATTGGCTAGCGTCGTCTTGCCCAAACCTGGCGGTCCATAAAGCAATACATGATCTAAAGGCTCCTGACGAGAAATAGCGGCCTGAATAAAGATGGACAAATTTTGTTTTACCTGTTCCTGACCAATGTATTCTTGCAAACAACGCGGCCTTAAACTATACTGCCACTGATCTGGTTGCTGCTCATTTCCAGCAAGGACACGTTTTTCTTCCATAACTACCTCCTGGCAAATTCCTTCAAGGCCATTTTAATCAGCTGTTCTACTGTACAGTTACTTGAATCAGCCTTTTTCAATACAGACATACTTTCGCTCTGGCTATAGCCTAGAACAGTCAAAGCAGCAAGGGCTTCACTCAACTGATCATTGTCCACTTCACACTCTGTCAATGAACTATCCTCTACGGCTTCCACTATACCAATTTTATCTTTAAGTTCCAAAATCATACGTTCTGCCGTCTTTTTCCCAATTCCCGGGATCTTCGTAAGAACGGTAATATCTTTTTGACTCACAGCCACGCGAAAAGTCTCAGGCGTCATAGCAGACAAGGCGCTAAGCGCCACTTTCGGACCAATCCCTGTAACCGATGTCAAATGAATAAATAGATCATATTCCGCTTGCGTAATAAAACCATACAATAGCATAGCATCTTCGCGCACTTGCAATGACGTAAACAGTGTAATAGTAAGACCAATCGATAACTTCTGACGCGTCGAAAACGGCACGAATACCCGATAACCTACGCCAGCCACATCAATAAAACAAAAATCCGCAAAGAGATGAGAAATCTGACCTTTTAAATAACCAATCATAAAATTTTCTCCCACATATCGTTCCGTCTTCTTCTGTCAGCAATTCGACAATAAAAAGAAGTTTTCCTTGTTCAGCTAAAGTATAAACAAAAAAAGAACAGGTTCTCTTGTGTACCTGCTCTTCACATCTCAACTTAGCGAGATCCTAACCCTTCCAGCGTCCGCATCAATTCTTCCCGTGACTGTACAACAATTCCCCGCTTTAATTCTTCTAAATCCTGCGCTGTTAAACTGCTTGTCTCAATCTTGGTTTTTTCTTTCAAAATAGCCTTGGGTCCCGGTTTTCCATAAAACGATGCTACATAACCGTCCTGAATGCCGATAAAAAGATTATTGGCATGTTCACGACAATAGCTGTCCACATTCAGAGACATTTCGACTGTATCTGTATCAAATTTTTCAATACTCCAGTCAGGATACATTTTAACGATTTGATTATAATTTAATCCAATTAAATTGTCAGCCGGTTTGGTATGAAATACTTCATCTTCACCGCATTTTAGATAATGGATGGTTTGAATCATATTTGTCTCAGCAGTCACTTTAATTTTACCGTCTTGCTTGGCTGCCTGAGCATCCATTTCTAAATCGCCATAATCTTTTCCAAATGGAAAGAACACCATAGCACCCACGACTAGAGCCGTAACAAAAACAGCGATGATGCCAAGAGATAAACGGATCTTTTTTGATTGTAAAAAAGGCAACATCAAAAACACTCCTTTGTTTTGTGTTGCCTTAAGGATACCCATTATTTTACTTTTTTATACAAAATAGACGTTAATCTTCTTCTGGTTCTTCTGGCATATCAAAATTAGAATAGACATTTTGTACATCATCATGTTCTTCTAAGATTTCCAGCATGTTCATCATCTTTTCAGAATCAGCTTCATTCAGTTCCGCGAATGTTTCTGGAACCATGGTAATTTCAGCAACGACACATTCAATATGATTGGCTTCAAGAACCTGCTGAACGGCCTCAAAATCTGCCGGTGCCGTAGTAATCTCAAAAGTACCGTCTTGATTTTTCAAATCTTCGGCACCTGCATCAAGTACCATCATCATTAAATCTTCTTCACTGAGAGTGCCTGATTCAACAACAAAAACACCCTTTTGTTTAAACATCCAAGAAACACAACCTGATTCACCAAGATTTCCGCCACTCTTTGTAAAAATATGACGAATATCTGCAGCAGTACGGTTGCGATTATCTGTCAAAATATCGATCATAACAGCAACACCTGCTGGTCCGTAGCCTTCATAAACGATTTCTTCATAATTCGCGCCTTCTAAAGCACCTTGACCCTTTTGAATGGCCCGTTGAATATTTTCTTTCGGAACATTATTGGCTTTGGCCTTTTGAAGGGCCAACTTAAGGCGCATATTGCCTGTTTGATCTGGTCCGCCTAACTTTACAGCAATGGTAATCTCCCGACCAATCTTCGTCGTGATTTTACCGCGAATGGCATCTACTCTACCTTTTTTGTGTTTAATATTCGCCCATTTTGAATGTCCTGACATAATAAATCTCCTCTCAGACATAGTAACCATGCACTACTAGAGCCAGACATGGAAACAACACTCCCACTAAAAAAAGTGGGAGTATAATCATACATAATCAAATTATATTTTAACATAAAATAGTTCATTGCGCAAAAAATTCAGTTTGTATGGAAAGTAGTCCGTTTCATTACGCGTGGTGCTGATGAAAGTCCACGACCTTTTTTCGTTCATCCATGGCTGGTTCATTTTCAGGAGCCACTTTTGCTACTGATGTAGCCGCATAATTTTCAACAAATTTACTTGTTACGCGTACATCTGTCAAGGTAGCAGGACCTCCAACACATCCGCCCTCACAAGCCATGCCTTCAAAAAAATTCGCATCGATCTTGCCTGCTTTCATTTGAAGCAAGGCAATTTTACAATTGCCGAGGCCTTCGGCATGATGGGCCTTAACAACAACTTCCGGGGCAGTCATCTGAACGGTATCAAGTACGGCCTGCATGACGCCGCCTGCTTTCGCAAAGCTATTGCCATCACGCGACGCCATGGAAGTATATTCACTCGCTGTCACTTCAGCTGCATTAATCCTTTTTCCAACCATCATGGCTGCCACTTCTTCAAAAGTTAACACATAATCAATAAACTCCTTGTTGCGTAGCCCCTCGCCTTTTTTAGCAATACAAGGACCAATGAAGACCACAACAGCCTCAGGATCTTTCCGTTTAATTACCTTGCCTGTTGCAACCATTGGTGAAACTGTCGTTGATACACGATCAGCCAGCGCAGACAAATGTTTCCCAACCATATCGGCAAAAGCAGGACAACAGGAATTCGTCATAAATGAGCGATCATCCTTGGTCTCAATAAACTCGTTCGCTTCTTCTACAGCCACAATATCAGCACCAAAAGAAGCTTCGTACACTTCAGCAAATCCCAATTGCTTAATAGCCTCAATAACTTGCCCTGTTTTGAGTTTAACCCCGAATTGACCAATAAAAGCAGGTGCCAGCATAGCAACGACCTTGTCGGTTTTCATCCTCTCAATCACTTGTACAACCATCGAACGGTCAACAATGGCACCAAAAGGACAGGCAATTCTACAAGCACCGCAACTGACGCATTTCGTCTCATCAATCGTCGCTTTACGGTCTTTTCCAGCATGTATAGCCTTGACATCGCAAGCCCGTTCACAGGGACGACTAATTTCCAAAATCGCACCATAGTGGCAAGAGCGTTTGCACATGCCACATTCGACACACTTTGTTTTATCAATATAAGCGCGATCCTGCACAACCATAATCGCACCTTTCGGACAGCTATTAATACAATGATGAGCCACGCAGTTGCGACAAGCATCTGTGACAATAAATTTATCAATGGGACATCTGTCACAAGCTTCAGGTAATACATTCACAATAGGAAGCCCCACTATTTCACCGGAAAGAGCATTGGCAGCCGCTTCTTTAAGGGAAAGATCCAGGGACTGACTTAAAGAAATCTTAATTCGCTCCTTTAAAACAGCACGTTCCTTGTGAACACAACACCGATAACGTGGACCCTGCTCAGTAACAACGGTCTCTAAAATGTCATCAATTTTTTCTTGCAATGTTCCTTCATAAGTCATCCTAGCCATTTCAGCTAATACTCTTCTTCGAATTTTTCCAACTTCAGTAACTTGGGCCATTACGGTCCTCCCCTTTATATGCTTTCTTTTTCACAATAAAAATTAGTTTCGATCACACGAAGTAATTGTTCGGGAGTAACATCAGTCAGAATGAGACCATTAATACGGACATTGGGACCTTTGCCACAACTTTGCAAACAATTTACACCTTGAATATCCACAGCATCTTGTATTTTACGTGGTAGTCGCTTGAGCGATTCAAATAAATCTTCGGATCCCAATAAATGGCATGATGTACCTACACAAATTTCAACAGTTAATTGCTTACATTTTTTCATCAAAATCCATCCCTTGTCATCATTTTTTTTGCAACAATTGACTTATAACTTTGACACTACTTCGTCTTTCAATTGAACTATCATGAATAATAAGGATTTTGGCAAGCCGACATCCTGTTCTGTTAGTCAGGAGCTGATTCTTCAGAAACTACCACTATAAAATTCGATGCACACAACATATTATTAGTGAATGTTTTCACTTATACAATGCACTTTTTTATTGTACATAAAAATACCTTATTCTTCAATAGAAATTTTTTACAATTTTAATAAATCCAGTGCATCCATAAAAAACAACTGCTGCAAAAAACTTTGGCCAAGTTTTCACAGCAGTTGTTTTGCACAGACTACGGTTTTACTGTTTCCTTGTAAGTTTGCTTGCCGTCTTTCATTTCAATAATCACGACACCGCGCAGCGCATCATGCGTATCGCTTAATTTCATATCGCCACTGACACTCTTAAAGTTCGCTGTGGACGCCAAGGCTTCACGAATCTTCGCTGAATCTGTACTATTCGCCCGCTTGATTGCATCAACAAGTAAATAAGCAGCATCATATCCCATGGCGGCCATCGAATCTGGCAATTGACCATATTCTTTCTGATAAGCCTCAACAAAAGCATTTGAGGCTGGATTTTTATCTTCTACGGAGTAAAAATTAGTGAAATAGGTATGATTAAGGGCTTCGGCGCCGCCAAGTTCACTGAGTTTAGGCGAATCCCAGGCATCACTGCCAAGAATAGGCACGGAAATACCCAATTCACGGGCTTGTTTAATAATCTTGCCCACATCTTCATAATAGCCGGGAATATATAATAAATTGGGGTTTTGAGCTTTAATCTTCGTTAAGACGGGCTTGAAATCCTGATCTTTTTGAAGATAAGCCTCTTCACTTACAATTTGACCACCGCCTTTAGTGAAAGCCTCTTTAAATACCTGCGTTAACCCTTTACTGTAATCGCTGGAGCTATCAGTTATAATGGCAGCGTTCTTGGCTTTGAGGCTATTGAGTGCAAAATTGGCCCCGACTGTCCCTTGAAAGGAATCAATGAAACAAGCTCGGAAGGTATAATTTTTCACTTTGCCTGTATTCGTATCAACTGTTACTTTCGGATTAACTGTCGCTGCAGCGACAAACGGAATTTTGTTGTCTTCAGCAACTGCCGAGCCGGCAATACCGCAAGAACTGACAGTAAAACCCGTGACAGCAACAACTTTATCCTGAGTAATCACTTTCGTCATGGCGTTCGCTGACTCTGAAGGCTCTCCTTTGTTATCAGCCGTAATGATTTGAATTTGTTTGCCCAAAACACCACCACTCGCATTGATTTCTTTAAAGGCAAGTTTAGCACCATTGGCAGCAGCGACACCGTAAGTCGCCGTATTTCCCGTTAATTCGTATACCATACCGATCTTAATATCCTGACTTGCACTATTTCCACAACCACTAATAAAAGTCAATGTCAAAATAAACAGGAACAACAAGTAACCCTTTTTAGGAATTTTTTTCATTACAATCCATCCTCCTAGTAAAATACGAATGCAAAATTTTCACAAGATTATCCTCATTATATATCTTATTATGACAACAAAAAAGCCCTAACCTGTTTTTGTTCTAACCTGTCAGCAGATTTTGGTATAATTTCGTTCTATGCTACAATCACCCGAATATTATTTATGCAGAGAGTTATTTACTTTCTTCGTATCACACTGCTGCTACCAGCAGAGGAGGTTTATTTATGACCAAAGGAAATGGCCCCGTGTCCGTGAAAAATCACCAGTTAAACCAATCCAACTTCATAATGGAAATCCGCAATTTGTTAGCATCATCTTCTTTACCCTGTTCACTGGCAGATATCAATGAAGCTAGCAGTTACTATTTTTTGCCCAAAAATCCCGCCCCGCCGCTACCAACTGACCAGGAATTAGCTGTGGAGACTATTCGTCGAGACTTTCCAGCCCTTCATCAGCAGATAAATGGCCGACCGCTCATCTGGCTTGACAATGCAGCCACAACTCAAAAACCGCAAAGCGTTATCGATGCGGTTACTCATTTTTACTCGCAGGATAACTCCAATGTGCACCGTGGAGCCCACACGCTAGCCAAACGAGCTACCGACGCCTATGAAGGTGCGCGTGAAAAAGTAATGCATTTCATCGGTGCAAATTCCGTGGAAGAAATTATTTTCGTACGCAGTGCTACGGAGGCCATCAATCTCGTAGCCCAAAGCTACGGACGCAGGGTTGTCGGGCCGGGTGATGAAATAATCGTCAGTATATTGGACCACCATGCTAACATTGTACCCTGGCAGTTACTTTGCGAAGAAAAGGGCGCAACATTACGCGTAATTCCCGTAAATAATAATGCCGAAATTATTGTAGAAGAATATGAAAAACTACTCAATTCTAAAACTCGCTTTATTGCCATCCCCCATGTTTCCAACTCCCTTGGAACAGTCGTCCCCATCAAAATCATCATTGATATGGCCCATAGCCTGGGCATTCCCGTACTAGTTGATGGCGCACAAGGTATTCCGCATTTTAAGACTGACGTTCAAGAATTGGGAGCCGATTTCTACGCTTTTTCCGGACACAAACTGTTTGGGCCGACAGGAATCGGTGTATTATATGGGAAAAAAAGCTTGCTTGAAGAAATACCGCCTTGGCAAGGCGGTGGCAACATGATTAAAAATGTCACTTTTGAGCATACCACTTTCAACTCGCTTCCTAACAAATTCGAGGCTGGAACCGGTCATATTGCCGGAGCAGTCGGGTTAGGAGCTGCCATCGACTATCTCACCGACCTAGGCCTTGCGAAAATCGAAATATATGAAAAAGATCTAATGGCTTATGCCACAGAAACATTATGCAATATCCCTAAACTACACTTAATAGGCACAGCAGCCCATAAAGCTGCTATCTTATCCTTTGTTGTGCAAGGTGTTCCGTCCGGAAGAATTGCCGAATTTTTAGACCGTCAAGGTATTGCGGTACGCGTTGGACACCATTGCGCTCAGCCTTCGCTGCGCCGTTTTGGGTTGGACAGCACAATAAGACCATCGATCGCTTTTTATAATACCTTTGCGGAAATCGACGAATTAGTTTGGGCCATTCAACAATCAATTCGCTAAGAAAATAAGGAGGTTACATTAATGAACAGTGATTTGCTAAAAGATCAGGAAAGCCTAAGTACCAAAGTAGCCAGGAATTTAGCTACTACTACAAAGTCACTCCCCATGATGGAAGCAATTACCCCCCGTTGGATTCTTCAATTTCTCCCTTGGGTTCAGGTAAATTCCGGAACTTACCGGGTCAATCGAATAAAAGTCTTATTCAAAGAGGAAGGCAAGGTCCATGTTACTCAAACAGATGGTGAATTCAATGTAGCCGCTGATCAATTACGAAAAATCCCCCTATTCTATAACGCCACAGATGAAGAAATTGAGCAACTAGCGAATGAATTTACTGTAGAGCAATATGAACGTGATCAAGTAATCATCAATGAAGGAGCATCGGGTAATAAACTCTTTCTTATCGCTAATGGTGCTGTCGAGGCCACTACAACAGGGGACCGTGGCCAGAAGCTGCAACTAGCCATCTTATCTATCGGCGATTTCTTCGGCGAGTTTGCATTATTGGATAACAAACCCTGTACTGCAACCATCACGGCTTTATCGACCTGTTCTATTCTGACACTGGACCA
Organism: Pelorhabdus rhamnosifermentans; assembly: GCF_018835585.1. NCBI lineage: Bacteria > Bacillati > Bacillota > Negativicutes > Selenomonadales > Sporomusaceae > Pelorhabdus > Pelorhabdus rhamnosifermentans. The sequence continues at coordinate 16,679 of NZ_JAHGVE010000038.1, read as the reverse complement.
AGCTAAATTTGAAGCCCTTATTCGCCAGAAACCGGAATTTCGCAAAAGGCTGGAATATACTGTTCAAAACAAGGATGAATGGAAATCTAAGGTCAATGAGCACGGGGAGCATAAAATTAGCATCCAGTCCGGACACAAAGGTGAATGTATACTGCCGGAAACTTTTGCCGACTATATCGAAGAACCGCAGGAATATCCCCTAAGTATTGTACAGACAGTTTTAAAAATACATACTCGTGTCACCGATCTTTATAATGACCCCATTGACCAGCTTAAAGAACAAGTTCGGCTGACTGTGGAGGCCATGAAAGAAAAACAAGAATGGGAGCTTATCAATAATAAGGACTTCGGTCTGCTTCATTCTTTGGCACCCTCGATGCGCTTACAACCAAGATATGGCCCACCTACTCCCGATGATATGGATGAACTACTCTCAAGAGTTTGGAAAAAGCCCGCTTTGTTTCTAGCTCACCCTAAGGCCATTGCCGCTTTTGGTCGTGAATGTACTAAACGCGGCGTCCCCCCCACTACCGTAACGCTTCAGGGTTCTCCTTTCATGACCTGGCGCGGCGTACCCATCGTGCCTTGCAATAAGCTCATGGTAAATGGCAAGTCAAAAAGCGGATCTTATGTTGGAACAACTAGCATACTGTTAATGCGCCTGGGAGAGCAGGAACAAGGGGTTATCGGACTGCATCAAGCAGGCATTACTGATGAAATTCTGCCAAGTCTGTCACTGCGTAGAATGGGCATTGACAACAAAGCACTTGCATCCTATCTGCTTACCCTGTACTTCTCAGTTGCTGTCCTGACTGATGAAGCCCTCGCCAGCCTGGATAATGTGGAAGTCGGCTTTTATCATAATTACCCTATGTATTAATGAACAAAACCTCTAAGAATTAATTTAAAAAGCTCCTACCCCAGCTATTACGGCTAGGGTAGGAGCTTTGAACTTATAAAATATTAATTAGCCAATGGACGAACATTCATCTCCACAACAACAGAAGAACAACAACAGAATAATGATAATAATAATACACCCATTATTACCAAATCCATGTCCGAAATTCATAATGTCATCTCCTCAATTTTAAATAAGGTAATGAATGTTGAGTTACTACAGACTATGCTAAAAAAATTATAAATGCCACGGTCTAAAAATAAAAAAGGCCCCACCCGGACGAAACCGAGATAGGAGCTTCTGTTCTATGGACATATGCCAAGTACGTCCATAGATAAAATGGAGGCAGGCAACGACCCTGCATATTTATTATAACAATTAAAGCTATGAAATTCAACATATTTTACAAGAATAGGAAGGAAGGCCCATGCCTGTGCCCAAATTGCCAGTACCAAATAACCCCGCTTTGCTTGTTAATTTGCACTAGTCCAACAATCGCTTACATATCCTTTGTTGTAGTAATCATAAGGAAGATAAAAATATCCCTTATCCCCCCAATCAGTTCCCCAAGAATTTCGGACGATAAACTGCTTTTTGTCATCATCATAGCCAACGACTAAAACAGCATGACCGCCAAGGTACTTTTCTGTGTTTTTGTTTGGTAGAGGAACAATCCCGGTTTTAGAAACAATATCGCTTTCAAACGATTCGTAGACCTCAATTCCGATTACTATGGGCAACCCTTCTGCCAGTGCCGCCTTAAGCTGATCAAATGATGGTATACGGTGATACTCAGCAATTTCATAAACGGCGCCATCCGTAACCATTTTGTCCGTCGGCGTATTGGTAAAAGTTGAAATATCATACGGCCAATCCGCTTCCGGACATACGCCGATTTTCTTCAGTACTTTCATTCCATCACGAATCTCGGCCCCACTGTCCTCATTCACCGTTCCTTCTAGTTTGCGCTCTTCCCAATATAAAAACAGCCTGGATAAAGCTATCCAAGCAGCTTTATTTTTGAGAAGATATTCCCTAAGTCCGGATGCAATGGCATTAGCTGTGCAACTTCCAAGTTCTCCTTGGTCGACAATCGGGCTACACTTATCGCGTAAATCAACTTTGGTCGACATCAGTTCAGCCTTTTTATAATAGGTCGAATAAAATACGTGGTCTCGAAGGTCTGGTGTATCCTTTTTTAATAAGTATTTTCTTTGCATCAAATCACCCCTTTTAAGATCTTAGCATAATCAATAATGAACATATAAATAGCATTCTTAATAATATTAATTATAGTCATTAATATTACAAATATCAAAACATTTTCCATAAATTTACTTTGTAATTTTCCTTCTTAAAACCGTCTCTGCGATATCGCAAATACAACTAATCGGGTGGATTTCTCATTTTTTATGTTAACATTTTTAAAGCAACTCACATATATTAAATTGTAATCTACAATAAGGAGGTGTTACCTTGAATTGTTGTAAAGAACACTATATGCCTAAATTTATGCATATGCCTATATATGATGGTTGTAGACCAAAATGCAAACGTAAATGTGTCGGAGAATTCACTGAAAAATTCAAAGTTTATGAGGTCTGCTGTCGCGAAGTGGTAAAAATTTGTCCAGTCTGTGGTTTCGAGTATGAACCTCATATTCATCCTATGTGTCCTCGTTGTGGCGGATATGGTCATAGGGGATATGGTGATCATGGTATGGGGTTTGGCGGCATGGGATACGATTATTAGTAATTAGGTCATAATCGTTCACGAGATCGATATATAGAGTCTCCTTGTTATGAGGGACTCTTTTTGAATTCAGTGCCAAATTAATTCGACTTCGCTGAAGAACTATTACCGAAAAAAACATTAATCATTACCTCTACATTCCTATTCATGAGTGTACTTTAAAGCTTCCATTGTGAGGATCATTTTATTTATCCTGTCCTGCCACTTAATCCGGTAGCACTATACTTCTTGGCTGATTCAGATCAGCCTTATAAATACAAGATATGTCTGTGCTAATTAAAATAGTATACTAGAAAATTTCTATGGAAAAATAGGGAGAGCCAATGAAAGCTACCCAATGGAGGTTATTTTTTTGTTTGAACCATTGAATATTGCACTGCGAGTAGTTTTAGCTTTAATATTCCTTTTTGCAACCACAAAATTGTTAACCAAAAGAAGCCTATCCAGCCTAACTTATTTTGACTATGTTGCGACTGCGCTGCTTGGAACCATTGCAGGGAATCTGGCTTTTAACATAAATATACATATCTTAAATTTTATTCTCTCTTTAACTCTTACGGCATTTAGTATCATTCTAGTATCTCAACTTTCTCTAAGATATCAATCACTTCGCAAATTATTAGCTGGAGAATCGATCATCTTAATTCAAAATGGAAAAATATTAGAAAACAACATGCTAAAGTTAAACTATTCCTATGATTACCTTATTCAGCATCTTAGACAGGAAAAGGTGTTTGATATTTCTCAAGTCGAATTTGCCATTCTAGAACCGAGTGGCGAACTAAGCGTCCAATTAAAATCTCAGAATCAACCCTTAACGCCACAGGATCTTCATGTATCAACCAAATATGAGGGCCTTGCAACCGAGTTAATCCTAGATGGTAAAGTGATAGAACAAAACCTCCAGAACAACGGCTTAAACAAAGAATGGCTCAATAAAAAGCTTCAGGAAAAGGGAATTAACAACATTCAGGAAGTCGCTTTTGCGGCCTTATCAACCAATGGCAACCTCTATGTTGATTTATATCGCGATTGGCACTAGGAAACTATGAATAATTTATAACATAATTTCCTAAACAAATCTAAAAAACTCACCAATCTCACACTACAGGAAATAAAAAACTGATTGAAGACTTTTTTCCTCACTTACTTTACATATCACATTTCTTATAATCAATGAATAATATAAACAGAAGTTACCCATTAGCAAAAAAAGCAGGGAGGAAAACCATGAAAATTCCAAAAGGTAAAGGATTTGATCTGGCTTGCGGCTTATTAATAACCGTTGTTCTGGAAGATGTGGTCTTGATTGGAACATTTTTAGGAGATTTTGGAAATGAACGTAGCGTGAAATGTCCACCAGTTCATGTGGACTTAAAATGTGATAACGACCCTGATTTTTTCTTACTCCAGTTAACATGTAACGTTCTCGTTGATAGTAGAGAGTTTGATGCAGGAACAATTGTCGCAATAAATTCAAACGAAGTGCAATTTATTGCCATCGGCGGTGAATGTGACTCTGAATGTGATTCTAAATGTGACTCCGAATGTGACTCCGAATGTGACTTCTGAGTGTAACTCTGAAGATACAAGAGTAACAACCAATTCATAATATTGGTAAATTCCAGTTTTTTTTTATACCCGTATGCTGAAAAATTGTGCAATAAATGAAAAAAGCCCGTTCCTAGCATTTTAAACTTCACCCTGTCAGATAGACAGACAAAACAATAAATTTTTTTTAGCTGAATCTCGCACTTTGAGGTTCAGCTTTTTACTTTATATGGAAACAGGTAAATTATATAATTTATGGAATTTCATTGGTGGTACAAGCCCAGTTAGGTCATAACGATGTACGTGCTACAAGGAGATATTCCCACCCCATTGACAAGGCCGGCATGATACCACTGACAAAAAAGACTTCCGAGGAAAAACCCCTGAAGCCTTAATTCACATCTTTCTACAACTGCTAATCTTTCTAATAAACTTCTAAATATTTTTACCAAATTTCGTTTTCTATCAAAATCAATACTGGTAAAAGCTCCACCCGCTCCATTCACGAGCCTTATGGAATCACCAAGCAATGCGTTCTTCACCAATTAAGGCAAATGATTACCCCCAATTTCATCTCCAAATGCCCACCAAAAACGTAGCACCGTCACCGGAAGGCCATGCTGTCGTCCCCAGGCCAAACCTAATTGTTCTGCAGCAAGCTTAGCCACAGAATATAAAGGTTTCCGTGCTAGCTCCGGCCGACATACCTGTCCTTCAACAACCGCCTGCAATGTTGGTAATCCATATACTCCTGCTGTACTGGTATAAAGAAACCGCTTCACTCCGCCAACACCAGCTGCCTCCATAAGGTTAATCTGGCCAACAATATCTTCTCCAAAAAGCTTCCTCGGGTCATCAGCAAAACTCCAAGCCAAGTCAACGATTACGTCAATTGCATGATCCAAAACTATTCTTTTTAAAACAGCACCATTTGCAATATCCGCTACATAAAATCTTACATTATCCATTAATGAGCCATTGTAGATAGATTTCTCCCTGTCCACAACAATGACATTATGTCCGGCATGATAAAAATAGTCACACAATACATACCGACGTCACCAGCACCACCGGCAAGTAATATGTTCACGCACTATCCCTCCTTTAGAGTCTCTGTGTCTCTATCTTTATTCCATCATATGGTTTATTTGTTTTTATATCAATTTAATAAACATATTGTAGATAAAAAAAATAAAAAAATTCAAATACCTTTGACCACTAGAAAGCCCTTCATTTTAGCACATTTTATGTCTTTTAGTTGGGACTGCCCAAAAACAAAAATTAAGAGAGCCTGAATCGCTGCAAACCCTTGAATTTTCTGGTGACACACCGGGGAATCGAACCCGAACATACTGATTAAGAGTCGTCTTTTCGATACAAGTTCAGTATTGTTGATTACTGAACTTGTTTAACAATTGACATATATCGTTATTGATAGTTACTGCCTGTTTTGGCAACGGCCTATCAATCGTAAATAAATTGTTTTCACCTCCAACCAAATAGCCGGAGTTTTTTTGTTGCAGGCAGACAAAAAAACTCCCCACAGTTAACATTATCTGTATTGACATCAATAGATTGCAAACATATTTTCCAAGATGTGTCCATCGTAGAAACCATTATGGCAGATAATAAAGCATAGATTAATTCACTTTAACATATCTTTCTAATAAAATAGAATAGCTGTAACATTTATGGTTACTAGATTATGCTCCGAAGATTAAGCGCAATCCCAGACCAAACAGAGCCTCTTGAAGTCTTTGCAGACTTCGTTGTTCTTACGGTAAATGAGACAAAACTTATGTTTGAGCTTATTGGTTTATTAGGTGAAAAAATACAATTTAAACATATATTAGAATTTATTTTTGTATTTGGTTTGGCAAAGATTTCAAGAACGATCGCTACTCTGCTTCTACAATCGATACCTACTAAAAGCGCCTTAATTGTCAAAGGTGCATTAGCGTATGCCTTTACCTGGGCAATTGGTGAGGCCATAGTATATCTTATTGTGGCCAGGCAGAGGGTTGGCTGGCATTTTATCCTTCAAAGAGTGAAATGTCACTATGGTAGTGGGCTTGCGTGCGCAAAAGATATGGTAAAAAACCGGCAGTGAACCGACTATAAAATTTTATCTTCAGAAATAAAAAATACCCATCCCCCAGCATCTGCCGGAGAATGAGGCCTTAATACTTCAAGGTTAAATTCGTGGCATATCAAATGAAAAAAGCAACCCTATATCTATATCGAGTAGTCTTTTAGCTTAGAACTTCTTAATTGGCTGTTTCAGTTGCTGCCGTTGTACCTGTACTTTGAGCAGTTATTCCACTAAGCTCTACAGTATAGGCAGGTCCAATCTTTGAAGCTACTGAAGTACTCTGAGTACTGCTGTAGGTAGCGCCAACACTTGCTAAGAATATGCCAGGCACGCGCGGGATGAGGGATTACAACTCACAAACACAAATAAAAAAAATTAACAGCTATTATCATATGGTTTGTGGAGATAATATTATTGGAGGTGAATAAATATGAAAAAAGAATGTCAGAAGAACGAACTATGCTCGAAAGAGCAAAAGGACCTTGATTTATCACGTGAGTTGAGTATTAGTAAATCAAAACTAAAAAGTGATAAGGAATGTAAGTTCAACTGTAAATACTAATCATATTTAAACCCCTTCAAAAGCGTCGGCTTTATGTCGCCGCTTTTTCATTTTACTAAAATCACCCTGAACCATTACGTTCCTATAAACCAGCGATCTTCATCATCCAAATACATCCCCAGGCTGCTCATGCTCAATAACCCTATTAAAAAAGATACTGGATGAATCACGGGTTATGTTGCAAGAACAGTTATGCAAAGATAATAAATAAAATCGAATAAACTTAATAGATTGACACTATCGATTTCTTACATAATTGCCCATAATAAATTTATGACCGACCAATTAGTCCGTAAAATTTATTATGGAGGTAATGTCCACGCAAACTGACTGAAATTAAGAGCCGGCATAAATTACACTATATTCATGAATAATAAACCTTTTCGTAAACAAGCCCAGAATGAAATAGTTCTGGGCTTGTTGTTTCATAGCCAGATTAAGCCATCAGTTGGTTTGGTGTCATTAATGAAAGCAGAAGACAGCGTCAGCCAAAAGCATATTTCGTATTAAAGGTAATTAATGTTTAGATGTTATTTTACGCAATTATTGCTCCATTTAATTAATTCGACAAATATATCTCTTAGGTTATTACCTTTATCAGTCATAGAATACTCAACACGGGGCGGAACTTCAGGATAAACAGTTTTGGTTATTACTCCATTATTCTCTAATTCATGCAATCTAAGAGACAATGTTTTAGGACTTATTCCTTGTAATGACCTTTGTAATTGACTAAATCGTTTAGTGCCATCATAAAGATTCCATAAAATTAAAAACGTCCATTTACTTCCAATAATAGAAAGGGTATTTTTTATCGCAGCACTGCATTTTCCACAAGTACAGCATTTATTCATAATTCCCTCCAGTATAGTAGCTTAAAGAAATGTAACTACTTCCATTTTTTTAGCAATATGTATACTATTAATATAACACAAATTCCTAGTAAATAGATGATAATACTAGGAATTAACTCTATAACGTTTTTGCAGTAAGCGCCACAAGGAGGACGATTGTTTTGAAAGAGATACATATTGGAAACAAGGAAGCCGCTAATCGGGAAAACTTATGGTCAATATCGTTTGCTTTTACCATAATGGTGAATTTCCTTGCCTATCTGGGGAATTTTATGCTACTACCAACTTTACCTTTACTTGTCTTAAACATTGGGGAAAATAAAATAATGGCGGGTCTAGTATCCGGTATTTATTATTTAACCGGTTTCATTTCCCGTCCCAAGATTGGAGGCCTGCTGGATCAAAAAGGAAGAAAGTCAATTATGCTCACGAGTCTCACTTTGTTGCTGCTAACAACGATCTCTTACAATGCGGTGGCATATTCAGCCATTCTGCTGTTAATACTGAGAGCGATACACGGAATAAGCTGGAGTGCAACCACCACATCAGTCAGTACCATAGCCTCTGACCTGATTCCAGCCGCCCGCAGGAATCAAGGAATGGGCTTCTTTGGAATTTCGATGTCAAGTGCTATGGCTCTCGGTCCTGCATTAGGATTATACGTATTGGAGCATTATAATTATACATTACTGTTCCTTCTTTCGGCTTTATGCATTGCATTAGCATTACTTACCGGCTTTTTGGAAAGCAGCTACCTTAATCAAATAAGTACAGAGCCTCCAATTATTGAAAAACAACTTGAATATAGAGCAAGGCAAAATACAGAAGCAACGCTTTTTGAGAAAACGGCGATGTGGCCATCCTTTTTGTATTTTATTGTTATGATGACCTACGCCACCGTAGGAATTTTTCTGCCTGCATATGCGAGTGAGAAAGGCGTAGAAAATATAGGGATATTTTATATAGTTACTGCACTGTCTACAATACTTGTCAGGTTAATCTCAGGTCGAATTGCTGACCGGTATGGAACCTCCAAAGTATTGCTGCCTGGCATGCTTTTATTGGCAATTGGCTTGCAACTATTGCCTGTAGCTGCGTCGCTGCCAATGTTTCTTGTGGCCGCTATAATTTATGGCGTTGGTCACGGTGCAGTTCAGCCAATTATAAACGCATTGGTTATATCCTCTGCACCAGTGGAAAGAAGAGGAGCGGCAAATGCAACACTTCTATGTGCAATGGACTTGGGAATAATGGTTGGCTCTGTTATTTGGGGCAGTGTGGCCCAAACATTCGGATTTATTTACATATACAACGTTTCAACTATTCTACTTATTTTATCTGTTGTAATATACTTAGTTTTTTCAGTTAGGATTGAATCCTGTTAGTTGTCGATCACTGAGCATCGCACCCCGTTGAATACTATACGGCCCAAAGCGACGGCGAATATCATCAATCGTTTTTTCAAGCTGTTCTTTGGCAATTTGTTCCTCGCTAAACAAATCAAGCTGTATATGTTGATTGGCAATGACTAGTTCAGCGCCCCAAACACCTATACTACGAATCGGACATAAGTGCGTAGTCGCGCCGCAACACTCTCAGCCAAAACATAAATGTCAGCTTCACATCTTCGGGCCACCGTTTATCGCCACCGCCTTTAGAACGTATGCTAGAATCGCTCATCGTATTTATCATTTAGTCAAGCAATAAAAAACACAACGTGAAAAACTGATTGCAAGCTTTTTGTTGTATAAGCAGGAATATAGTGTATTTTGTGGTAATAACTGAATAAGCTACACATTTAAATATCGTGTTGTGTGTAGCTTATTCAGTTATTTTCAAGGTTAATAAAATATAAATATAGGAAGGGAACAAATAAAATGCTTAAAGGAAAAAACATTGTAGTCGGAGTGACGGGATGCAGTTCGGCATATCAAGCGGCTGATATTGTCAAGAAACTGGTATCATTGCGTGCTAATGTAGACGTAATTATGACGAGTAGCGCCACAAAATTTATTGCACCGTTGACTTTCCGCAATATATCCGGTCATCCAGTTATTCAGGATCAATTTGCAGATCCGGTTTCATGGGATGAAGGACATAAAAAACTTGCAGACAAAGCAGATTTATTACTCATTGCTCCCGCAACTGCAAACATTATCGGAAAAGCAGCTAGCGGCATAGCGGACGACATACTGTCTACAACTATCATGTCAACAGAGGCATTTACCATTTTTGCTCCCCATATGAATCCGAAAATGTACCGGAAGCCAGTAGTGCAAAGAAACATTCAAACTTTGCAGAAAGACGGGTGCCTAATCATTCAACAGGAAAAACTTATGCCTAGCGGTAAAAAATTGTATAGCATGCTCGCGGATACTGAATTTATTATAAAAGAAGTAACCAGATTACTGCTTGCAGAAGAATAATTATTTTACAAAAAAATATAATTAAACAAAATTCCCCTATCCCAGTCTAAACCGAGGTAGGGGATTTCGCTAAATTATTCATCAACCACTTTAAATGTCTCCCATCGTCCAGCCCGATGGTGATTTGCGCTGAGCAAAGAATTGCCATCACCGTTAGCCCCCACATATCTGTCATTTTCCACTGATTTAAGAGCTATTTTATCATGGCCCATATGAATCACTTTAAATATTTCCCAGCGTCCAGCCCGGTCATGATTTGCTATGAGCAGAGAATTACCATCGTTGTCAGCACTCACAAATTTCCCGTTTGCCATAGATCTAAGAGCTATTTTATCATGGCCCATGTGAACTACTTCAAATGTCTCCCATTGTTTAGCTTGGTCACGATTTGCTATGAGTGGAGAATTACCGTTGTCTTCAGCACATACAAATTTGCCATTTTCAACAGACATCAGAGCTATTTTATTTCCTGTTTCAGTACTAAAAGCTTCAGCTTTAGTAAGATTAAAAATATTGCCAAATATTAAGGAAAAAACCATCATACTACTCAAAATAAAGGTCATTATTTTTTTCAAATTAATTACTCCCTTTCTAAATGTTTTTTATATTTAAATCTTAAAAGGAACATGTGACAAATTGATGACAACTTTCACAATGCGTAGAGTATTGATGCAATATATTTAAAAAGATAGGAAAAAGGACTCATTCCAGCGTTAACTAGAAGCTCATGCACCCAACCTTTCCCCTGCAACTGCAGCATATTCTTTTCCTTTTTCAATCCCAATAAACTGCCTACCAGTATTCTTCGCAGCCACCAGCGTCGTGCCCGATCCGGCGAATACTACATATAAATGTGACAAAGCCCCCAACCGGAATAAACCGATTGAGGACCTTGCAGTATCAATTCCCTATTAATACTTCTTCTGATTCATGTCCACAGATATTGCAGACTACAGATATTCTCCCTGTTTCACTATCTGATGAAAACTTAAATAAATGAACTTCAAAATTCTCCATTTCATTTGACAACATTTCTGTGTTACCACAGGTGCAGCTAATTCGCATGATTGACCTCCGATATATGGTATGGAGGAAATATTCGCTATATGGGTCGAAAGTCCTGCAAGCTAAAAAAACCGCCCCTAGCATGCGCTAAGAGCAGGCTTTGCATTATAATGGTACCATCAACCTGGCACCAACAGTTATTTTGTAAGTTGCATAACTTCGAAGCTAATAATTTGTTCAAACAGCAGATATTCTTTCCGACTCTGGAATTCACCAACATTGTAATTCTTATTAAAGGTATACAATGAATTTCCAGTACCAACAGTTCTATCGCACCATTTAATGAAATCATCAACTTCTATTAAAGACAGTTGATATTCCCGCTCACTGGAATCACTCATAGTAATCCGAAGCAGTGAATGTCCGCTTTGTGCTTGAGGCATTGCAGAAGCTTCATTTGAATTGGCACTTTCACCATCAGCATTTACGACAGTTACCACATAATAGTAAGTAGTGCCGTTTGTTACGGCTGTATCTACATAGCTAGTACCAGACACATTGCTAACAATAGTTGTATATGGGCCACCCAATTGATAAGCCTGTTTGCTATACCAAACATTCATCTCACCGCTTCCTCCTCATTGCCCCATGCTCTCGATGACATGTCCCAACGTCTGGCCTCATCAACTCCCGATAGTTCTCTTTACGTCTTCGTTTTCGAAACGTCACACACAGCCGATTGACGTAATAGACATGACCAGCAGTGCAATCCATGTCTATGTTGTATTCACAAGGTTCGTTGCAATGCAGGTTGACCATGACTATCACCTCCAATTAGTTATAGAAAAAGACGGCACTTCGAGATGCCGTCTTTATTGTTACTCATGGGATAATGGCGGATTTACTTTTGCCGTAGATGACTCCTTTTTCTTAGTGCTAGGCCAAGTTGCATGAGTGTTCCCTTTTTCTGGTTTAGCTGAACTAAATGCAGGGCTGCGCGGCACATGTGTTGACTTCATAACACCATCTCCTTTTAATATCTTATGTAGTCAACAACTTAGATTGTGACACGATTACTTTTACAGCTTTGATGTCAAAACCGAGCCACCCAAATGGACGGCTCTCAAAATGGGCAGTGCCAGAAGATCACTGCCAGGTAATATCAGACATAAAAATAAGCGCTCATTTAAGAGCGTTTCATTTGTGGTACTATTATGCACGTGTTTATTTCTATTCAACGGTAAAACTAATTCAAGGGGGTGTTACTATGTTTCATCGTAGATCCTGTATGTTACATTCATTATTACACGGTAATAGATGTAATGAAATGTCGTTGCCAAAAATGTTTGTAACAGGTGCCCTAGTTTTCATTGGCACAAAAATGCTTATGGGTATGATGGACGACGATTAATCTTAGTTAGTGCCACAACACTTCCAGGCTAGCATTCTGATTAATTCAGATGCTAGCCGTTTTTTTCTCTACGGTATGGAAGAAGACGAAGACATTATTCCCGAACCAACTTCTCCAAGCGAAATAGCAGTTCCCAAAGGTGGCTTTGTAAATCTAATTGAGATTTGGATGCCGCCAGTTCGTGATGAAATGGCCAATCGTGCTCTCAAAAAGACTTTAAGCATTCCTCAATGGCTTAATGATCTTGCAGAACGCGTAAAGTAAACTATTCTCATTTGCTGCAAGAATCATTAAAACATCATCTTGGCGTTCATAAACCACCTTATCGGAAGAAATAGATTAAGCAGCCTTAATTGGCTGCTGTTTTTTATAATAAAAGGGCCCTGGATGGCACACGAATAATCTTTCAATATTTTTATGATTAACATTAACGCTGTTTCTTTTTTAGCATATTCCATACGGCATATTTAACGCGACTTTCAACGTATCCCGGCAACCGCACCCCTTTGCTTGAGTCATATGTTTCAAATGCTTCAACAACCGCCAACCATGCTTCGGCTTTTTCATCGTCTGATTTATTCCAAGTATACTTCTTTACAAGTGGTGCAAAGTCCAGAATTTCCAACGTGTCCCTCCAATAACGTTAATTATTTAAACTGTATCGCTTCCCACCGGAGGCGATATTCCATATCTTTATCTTTGTGATTCCATCCGGCGTCAATGCCGACACGGTTGTGCCGGACTCCTATACCAATATCCTTATTGCCAGCATAAACATCAATTCCACCGGATGCGGTGTTATCAATAATCGTCGGCTGCACGTCCATTTTGAAGCTGATCGTGCTATTCTGGTCTAATGTCACCTGGCCCTTTTCGAATTTCTGAGACTCGCCCTGCAGCAAGTCAAAGGCATAGGGTTTACCGTTCACAGATACATTCACTTTTGCAGGGTCAGCGGTTAGTTTTACATCTGTTGGATCAATCTGCTCTTTTGTTTGCCCAGTAACAGGGTCGGTGTACACTAAAACAGGCTTTTCAACGTACTGAATTTTCGTCTGAGTATCCGTCTTTGTTTGGCCCTGAATGATCGTCGGCTGCTGAACAATGGTATTGGTCTGCACCGTCTTATTTCGTATTTCATCTTTGAAACTTTCATAGTCTTGCTTAATAGCCAAAAAGCCACGATAGATAAAATAAAACAAAATTATAAGCAAGATAATTTTAACGACGATCTGCCAGTGGGACTTTAAGAAGGTAAAAAAAGATTTTATATATGCCATTATGCCACCTCCAACAATCTTGCAACAACAGTACCCAATTCCTTGTTATCAGCTTTTAATACATCTATATGCGCTTGGATTTTTTCAATGTCAGTTTGTACTGGTGTTTTTTGTTCGGCTGTCTAGCGATGTTCTGATCCGTTGTAATAGGTGCTAATAATGTTTCCTGTACAGTTACAGGAGTATCCGTTTGTCCCTGTACCTCCGCTTAAAACAGAGGTACTTCACATACCAACTTTTAATTATTCCCCCGCAAAGTTTTCGTCATAAATTCGCTGACAGTCAGAGAAATAATTTTCTAAACTGTCACCGAAATACTCACCAGAAGGGCTATTTTTCAAGGCTGTAATGTATTCCTGCAATGTTGTCGCTTGATCAACTCCGCCATCAATAAACCCATGTAGGTAATGACCAAAATAATCAGCATAATCCTCATAACTTGCAAAATTGATGTAATATTGAGCCCCGTCCGGCTGTGGGGTGTCGTTCGGTTCGGATTGTGTTACACCGCCAAGATTATGATTGCTGATAGCCAATTCAGATGTAAAATCATTTGACTCATGCACCCATTGAGCATAAATCCAGCGTGGGTCAATATTAACAACCCCTCTATCTGCTGCAGCCTGTGCAGCACGTTGAGCTAAAGAATAAAAATAATCGTTCATTTTGGCATCTCTCCTTTTATATTATGTTATTCTGCCAATTCACTTATTGCTATTTGGCATTTCACCATGTAACGTGTTGTCTCGACTATCTAACTGATATTTGGTCCAGCCAGCTTTGTAGCTCATCGTCAAAAATACTGAAAATATAAGTGGCTTCGATGAAAGCTTTTTGAAATAAAACCAATAAAAAAAGGCTTCCAAGCGAAGGAAGCCTCTGCATGTCGGCATTGCGTTTCAATTAATTTGATCCTTTTATTTGCATTCGAAAAATCAATTTTTATTATAAAAACAAAGCAAAAATAAGCTGCGTTGCTGTCAAAATCGTTTAGAAGGGAAGTGTGTTCTATGACAATACTTACAATCTCACGAGCTGACCTAATTGTCGGGCGACTGGCAAAATACAAAAGAAGTATCTTTCCCATCACCCGACGATGTACCAATTATACCGATTATTGCCAAAATATTGGTTAATTGGATTTCTTCGAATGAATATCCTCACGGTTTTGGATCTAATAAAAAATTTGAGAGCAAATAAAAATTCAGGTCAGAAAAAGAGGTAAGAACATGCCAAAAAAGCAACCGCCATACAGTAATTTCCAAACCACCAGAAGGCTATAAATTGCCAAAGATATTTTGGGACACAATGATTCGCCAAGCTATAAAGAATATACAAAAAGAACAAGAATTAGCTAGCAAACAAAACCAGTTAAAAAAATGAAAACAACAGTCCTACCAAAGAAGCCTCCATCAAAATAGTTGGAGGCTTTTTGTTGCAGACAGAAATATTGTATAAATTTGTCTCAGTAACCATAAATACGTAGTATTGTATATTAATTTACATTTAATTGCAGGATTTTCCTATTAAATGTAGTATTTTGGAAATAAGGAGGTGTTTATGTGCAACAAAGGCCTTTATTTTTGTTGGTAGCCTTTTTACTTATTTCAATAATGATTGGAGGTTGTACAAGCATGCAAAGTTCAACTGTTATTTCGCCTAAAGTTGAAACATATCCGAATAAGCCTATTACTGTAATTGTGCCATTTAGTGCTGGATCGGGGTCGGACTTAGTAGCCCGCGCACTAGAAAAGACAGCGCTAAAATATTTAGATCAACCGTTAATAGTTGTCAACAGACCTGGAGGAACGGGTACTATCTGCTGGAATGAACTAGCTAATGCTAGTCCAGATGGTTATGCACTTGGTATTACAAGTTCTGAATTATTTTTACAACCCCTCTTTGTATCTACCAAATACAATTATTCAGTCTCGTTAGATCCGTTAGCGCAAATTACAGCTACTCCCTTTGTAATGGCTGTTCGTACTGACCAGCCATTACAAACCGTTGCTGATCTTATTAGTTATGCTAAACAACATCCGGGACAATTAAAATTTGGTCACCCTGGTATTGGTTCACTTGGGCATATTGTCGCTGAAACTTTTTCTAAAACCGCTGGCATCACTATGAATCAGGTCCCTTTCCAAGGTGCGACAGAAGAGATAGCAGCTTTGTTAGGTGGACATATTCAAGTTATATTCTTAACTCCGGGGGCAATCAAAGAATATGTTAAAAGTGGAATGATTAAAATATTAGCAGTTGCTAGTGAACAACATTTGAATGACCCTGTTCTTGCAAATGCGCAGACATTTCAGGAGCAAGGAATAGATATTTCATATAACAATAGGTTTGGAATAGCCATACCAAAAGAAACTCCCGTTGATGTAAAAACCAAGTTAGTTGAAAGATTAGATGCAATAATTACTGACCCTGAATTCAAAAAAGATATTGAAAACACAGGCTTACAATTTGAATATTTAGGTCCTAAAGAATCAGAGGAAAGATGGCTAATTGATAATGAAAATTTATCTAAAGCTGTTCAAGAAACAGGTATTGTAGACCTAATCAAATCTCAAAAACAATAGATAAAACTAACAAAAACCGTCCTCTCCAGGTATCACACGTCAAATGAGCCTCACTCAAACAGTGAGGCTTTAACTATCGTCGCGTAATCCAGCAGCCAGGGGTCTACCCCATACCAATGGTGAGATAGTGAGATTATTATACTATTTTTATAAACTTGCTCTTAGTAAAAAAATATATAAATAGGCTCATTGTAAAATGAAATTGAACTAAAAAAAATCCATAGAGATTGTAACTGTGCTAAGATGGTTTTGCGAAGAAC
>NZ_JAHGVE010000037.1 GCF_018835585.1 Pelorhabdus rhamnosifermentans | reverse complement strand
AAGGCAAAACAGATTCCAATTATAATAGCGTTACCGAACAGGCAGGCATCTTTGCAGGCAAAGACGGCTTCGATATCAACGTCGGCAAGAATACCGACCTGAAGGGTGCGGTCATTGCCAGTGATGCTACACCGGATAAGAATAAAATCTCTACGGATACGCTGACACACTCGGATATCCAGAATAAGGCGGATTACAGCGCAAGTAGTTCGGGAGTCAATTATAATACTGGTAAAGATGTAGCTAAAAAAGATCAGGGACTTACTCCGGCTCTTGTGATATCTTCAAGTGGATACGCTGATAGTACTACAAAATCAGCTATTTCTAATGGAACTATCGATATTCGTAGCAATCCGAAACAAGATATTTCTAATCTGAGTAGAGACACTACTAATTCAGTTAATGCTCTTGGCAAGATATTTAATAAGAAAACAGTTCAAGAACAACAGGAATTAGCGCAAGTCTTTGGTCAAGAAGTATTTAAGGCCATTGGCGATCTTGGATTAAAAGAAGGTAGTCCTGAAAAGGTTGCCCTCGATACCTTTGCTGGTGGTTTAATGTCAAAACTAGGCGGAGAAAGTTTTGCATCAGAAGCTGCCGGTGGTGGCATGAATCAGCTTGTGATGAACGAGTTGAAAAATATCAAAGACCCTGCGGCTATGCAATGGGCTAGTGCGATTGTAGGTGCTGTTGTTGCCAAAATGGTTGGTGGTAATGCACAGACTGGGGCAAGTGTAGCTGCTAGTGAGACGAAGAATAACCATTTGAGTCATGAGCAATATCAGGAAATGCTGGATGAACTTAGTCAGTGTAAAAATCAGGAAGAAAGAGACGCCGTAAACGCCAAATGGGAGAAAATTGATAAAGAACAGCTAATAGATTTTATAAACAATAATTATGATAAAATCAA
Source organism: Pelorhabdus rhamnosifermentans (assembly GCF_018835585.1). Taxonomy (NCBI): domain Bacteria; kingdom Bacillati; phylum Bacillota; class Negativicutes; order Selenomonadales; family Sporomusaceae; genus Pelorhabdus; species Pelorhabdus rhamnosifermentans. The sequence continues at coordinate 28,250 of NZ_JAHGVE010000037.1, read as the reverse complement.
AGAACCTATAACAATTGGGGTTAATGTGAGAGGATTCGAAGTTGTCGTAGACCCAACATGTCACACTATGGCTAGTGACGTATTAGGCAAAGATAACTCAACGAATTATGATAGCCTATTTGACAAAATGAAACAGTGGTACCATGGTACTGCTGCCTATAGCTTTTATAAGCAACAAATTGCTCCTATCGGACAAGGTCTAGGTGCATCAATTGCTCAAAATGGGTCTTGGAATCTTGTACAAGTGGATATGGCAAATGGTGAAAATCCTAGAATGTATTATGTTGGAAAATCATTAGGAGATGTTGCTTTTGTTGTAGGAGGTACATTAGTTACCATAACTAATGGAGGAGCAACAATTGCTGTTTCGCCTACTGGTGTGGGTGCTATTGCAGGTGGTGCAGCGACGATTGCTTCAGGGACTGCTACGTTAAATGGTGTCTATAATTTCTCGAATGATTTAGGTAAAGCTTTTTCTAGTAGTGGGGCGAATACTGGGACAAGTGCTCAGGGGTCAGGTAATGCTGAACGTAAATTAGCTCCTAATGATGGAAAGCACACAAGTCAAGCTAAAGGTGATATAAGTGCTGACCCATTTTGGAATGATCAAGAAAAAGGGCAACAATCATTAAATACTGCATATTCGTCAGATGGGACTAAGCAATTGTATAATGTTTCTGATGGGAAACTAGTAAAATTTCAGCCTGATAATGTTGGAGGATGGCATGCTTATGAAGTTAAGAATCCGGCGGAAGAAGTACCAGCTGATGTTTTGAGACAAATGAAAAATGACGGGGTAATTTCCAATGCTCAGTATAATAAGTGGATTAAGAATAAGTAATTCTTGAATGGTATGACTATAGGATGATAAAAGCTATCATCCTATAGCAGTATTTCATCTAAGGAGGGTGTTTAGTGCCGATATTTGGTGATGTAGACAAGTTTGCAATAGAATACCAGTTTATACCTAGCCCATATGAGGAGGATAAAGTATTAAAACAATCGTGGGGTATTTTTAGGTTATGGGTAATGGGACAAGATGTTTGTGAATATACGGCTAAGGGTGTTCTAGGTAAGTATGAGTGGAATTTGATATATATTGTAGAATGGTTGTGTAATAATCTAGAATATGTTTTGGGATACGATCCCTTTCCATTACCTGTAAATGGTAAAAATTCACTGGAGCTAATTCGCGAAAGTGATAAGTTTGAGTCTGAAGAGGACGATGAATTTTATTTGTGGTATCAAGCAAAAAGTTCATGGATATTCAGGCATTCATGGTTTTCCAATAGAGCTGGTTCAATACTTGCTAGTGTCTATTTTAGACGAGTTGAGGAGAATATTGAATTAGCTTGGGATAATGGTTTCTGGGAAGAGAGCCAAGTATATTTTTCAAAGCCAAAAGGTGTTTATAATGTTTCAAAAGGCGATTTTAAAGATGCTATATTTAGTTTTTTAACACATACGCTGGATCAGTTAGAAACTACTTTAGGCGGAAATGCCCAAATAGATGGTCAATCAATGGTTGAATTACGTAAAAAGCTGAACCTTCTAAAATAGTTTGCTAATTGTAAAAGCTAATTGAGGTGGAAAAATGAGATGAGTGTAATCCGAAGAAAGAAATCAGTATTTTACAGCCTTTTGTTTTTGATAGTTATGCTTACCTGCTCTAATTCAAGTGTTACTGCAGAACAAAAATTAACGGAAACGCAATGGTTTGAACAAGGAAATCAATTCTTTAACAGTAAAGAGTATGATAGGGCAGTTGAGGCATATAGTGAAACAATCAAACTGAATCCCAAAAATGTGGATGCCTATAATCGACGCGGATTAATTTATAAAATGAAAAAACAATATGAGAGCGCGATAGCTGATTTTACAAAAGTTATTGAATATGTGCCAAACAATGCAAACGTGTATTACAATCGAGGGGATACCTATTTTATAAATAAGCAGTATGAATTGGCAATTACTGATTTTAGTAAAGCTATTCAAATTAATCCTAAATTTTCAAAGGCTTTTGTTAGGCGTGGGTTATCCTATTATGAAATAGTAACACAAGCTTATTTTAAAGCTGCGGAGAAAAACGTCCCGTTGACAGATATAATGAGTGAGACACAGCGGTTTTCATATTTCGACCTGATAATTACTGACTTAAGCAAAGCAATTGAGCTAAAACCAGATTTTACTTATGCCTATACGGTACGGGGCAATGCTTATTCAGACAAAGGACAGTATGATTTAGCGATAGCCGACTTTGATACAGCGATTAAACTAGATGAGCGTTATGCAGTAGCGTATTATTTTAAGGGGTTAACATTAGAAGGCCTAAAAAGCAAAAAGGAAGCAATAGATAGTTATAATAAATTCCTTCAATATGCCGACCCAAACGATTTAAGGATTGATATGGTTAAAAAGAGTTTGAAAGCTCTTGAGCAAGACATTGAGTAAGACGAAGGGGGAAATCAGGGGGAGCCGACAGTGTGAAACGTAGAGCTAACTAAAATGTCAAACAAGCACAAGATGATTTTAATGCTAAATCAGCCAATATGAACGATAACGATAAAAAAGCCTTATCCCAACAGTTACAACAAGGAATCCAACAAAAACAGCAGGAACTAATAAACGCTATTCGAGATAAAGTAAATGCTGCAATCAAAGTGGTAGCTGATGACAAGGGATTAACCATTGTTATGGATAAAAGTGTTATTGCTTATGGTGGACAAGATATAACAGATGACGTAATGAAAAAGATTACGGGTAAATAAGTTAAGTTTAAACAAGAGATGTCAGCGGACGTAAAAATCCGCTGACATCTTTTTTCATTTCAGTGTCTTCTAGTGGTACCTAAGCCGGTGGGTGAAACCAGAGCCGAAGAGCATATTCTTATATCAAACATCCGGTATATTCGGCAGCGGGTTGGGTTTCACCATTGGCAGTAAAAGCAAGCACTGCCAATGAATAGATACTAGCTGAAATCGGCAGTACAGTAGGTTCCATAAATGGCAATGTCTCCATAACAGCCGGTGACAAAGTAAATAGTGCAGGTACTACTTTTGTTGCAGGCAAGGACCTCAACATACTCGGCAAAGACGTAACCCTCGATAATGCTCTGAACACCTATGACAGTCAGTACAAATACGAATTCAAGCAAAGCGGTCTGACCGTCTCATTAGGTGGCGGAGCAGTTACCAGTGCCATCAATGCAGCGGGAGATATTCGGCGGTCCGGCCAAGTGCAGGATGACCGTCTCAAGGCTCTCTACGACTATAAAGCAGTGGAAGACCTAAAAGATGTGGGAAAAAATATGGATATTAAGCCATCCATCAGTGTCAGCCTCGGCAGTACGAAAATCACGTCAGAGCAGACCAACCACACTGAAACCGTCAATCTGTCCAATATCAACGCAGGCGGCGATGTGAACATTATCGCTACGGCAGGCGATGTGAACCTGAAAGGAACGAAAATCAATGCTGCCGATGTTACGCTTGATGCCAAGAACAATCTCAATATTGACGCGGCACAAAACAAAGAGCAGACGACAAGCACCACCAGCTCCTCTTCTAGTTCAGTAGGTGGAAATATTGGAACAGGCTATTTTGTCAACAGCAGCAAAGGAAGCGGCCATGAAAACGGAAATGCTATTACTAACGAAGGCAGCGTCATTAATGCCAGTGGCACCGTGTCGCTTGTATCTGGCAAAGATACGAATATTACCGGTTCTCAGGTCAATGGCGGCAAAGTCATTGCTAATATCGGCGGTAATCTAAACATAGCGAGTCTGCAGGATATTGATAACTACAACGCGAAGAACCAAAACAGCGGAATTGGCATTTCTAGCGGTCATAACAATGGTATAACAGGTTCCGCAGGTAAAGGCAAAACCGATTCCAATTATGGCAGCGTAACCGAACAGGCAGGCATCCATGCAGGCAAGGATGGCTTCGACATCACCGTCGGCAAGAATACGGACCTGAAGGGTGCGGTCATCGCCAGCACGGCTACGCCGGATAAGAATAAGATATCTACGGATACGCTGACACACTCGGATATCCAAAATAAGGCGGATTACAGCGCAAGCAGTACAGGCGTAGATTTGAAAAATGGTATTATTACATCTACTCCAAGTATGCCAGTTAACGGAAAAGCAGACAGTACAACTAAATCAGCGATTTCTCCTGGAAAGATTGAAATACGAAGCAATCCAAACCAAGACATTAGTGGATTAAGTAGGAATACTAATGATTCGCTTAACGCTCTAGGGAAGATATTTGACAAGAAAACTGTCCAAGAGAGACAGGAATTGGTTAATCTATTTGGTCAAGAAGCCAATCAGATAATCGGCGATTTGGCAGAAAGCATGCGAAAAAATGCTAAGACTCCTGAAGAAAAAGCTAAATGGGCTGAAGGTGGAGAATATAAGGCTCTTTTACATGCTGTTTCTAGTGGAATTGTGTCTGGCCTTGCAGGTAATGGTTTTGCTTCTGGAGCAGCTGGGGATGGATTAAGTCAGCTTGCACAAAAACAACTAGCCAATATCAAGGACCCAAATCTTCGTCTCATTGCAAGTTCCATAGTTGGAGCGGCAGCAGCCAAAGTAGTAGGTGGCAATGCTCAGGCTGGAGCTAGTGCAGCATTTAATGGAGTAAAGCATAATGATTATGTCCATCATCCGACCTATGAAGGAGCATATATATTTGTTAAAGGAGAAGGATTTTACAAAATTATTAACGGCGTAGATACTTATATGCAAGATGATGTTCCGCCAGTTGGTGCGGTAGTTTGGCAACAGGACCCTGATAATAAGGAAAATGGGTCAGAATATGTAAAAGGTGACGGAATCAATTCTGCCGATACCTATTTAAAGTGGAAACCAGGTATTTCAGGTCGCATAGCTCTTAATGAAGATACTGGGGATGTAATTACGATAAATGGCGAGGCGGTCATTCATCCGAGTGATCTTAAAATGCAGCAGCAAGCAAAAGAAGATGTAACAGGTCTTGCTGGTGGAGTAAAGCGGGATTTGAAAATGGTCAATGATGCAGCCAGAGAGATTGGGGTTGACAGAGATGCATTTGGAGACTACATTCATGAAATAAAGGACGATTTAGGAATGGCGGCTAATCAGAATTTTACTTATCAAGAATTGTTGGAATATGCAAGGCAATTAAAAAAAATGATTGAATAGTGCAGGTGTTAATTTATGGAAATTTCAGGCGGATTTACAATGCGTATTAGTGACTTAAATCTTGATTTTAGTAAACTTGAACAAAATATAGGAATATGTCCCACGAAAATCATTAAAAAGGGTCAGCTAATTGGTAAATTGAAAAATATAGAGGCTCCATATGATATTTGGTCATATGAAAGGAAAATAACTAATGAAGATGTATTTGCAGAGTTAACAAATTTATTAAATGATTTGTTTCCCTATTTTGACTATATTAGAGAAATTAGAAATGTTTATGAAGTCACATTAAATTGTTATCTAAGGTCTGATTACGCGCAAATGGGTTTGGAGATTACAAGTGATGTGATAACTCTTATAGAGAAGTTTGGCTTGGGTATAAGTTTTCATATTTTATCTTTCGGTGGAGTGGAAGATGAATAGGAGCCAATGGTTTTGTGATGACACTTGTTTTTTTCAAAAATACTAGTTCTTGGACATAAAAATCCGCTGACCCCAAAAAATTAACGTAACAGAAAAGAGGAAAATTCAATGCTATTTAGTACCAAACAATTTAAAACTATTTTTCTATCAGCTTTCGTATTATTCGCCGTACTAGCCATTACTCAGCCCACTACTACTTATGCCGCTGACGCATCTACAGTCGGAGTGGTAAACTATCAGCAATTAATTAATCAGCATCCTGATATGGCTCAAGCGAATGAAACCTACAAAGCAGCAGTCAAACAAGCACAGGACGATTTTAATACCAAATCAGCCAACATGAATGATCAGGATAAAAAAGCTTTATCCCAACAGTTACAACAGGGACTCCAACAAAAACAACAGGAATTAATAAACGCTATTCGAGATAAAGTAAATGCTGCAATCAAGGCGGTAGCTGAGGACAAAGGATTAACTGTTGTTATGGATAAAAGCGTTATCGCTTATGGTGGACAAGATATAACAGATGACGTATTGAAGAAGATTACGGGTAAATAAGTTAAGTTAAAAAAAAAGATGTCAGCGGACGTAAAAAATCCGCTGACATCTTTTTTCATCTTAGTGTCTTCTAGTAGCACCTAGACGGGGGGACTGTGGTAGTGTCTTGAATGAAATTAAAGAATATGAAGTCAAACAGCCTAGTGGAGATTTTATGCTAGGAATGATAGCAAGAGAACAATATGTAGATTTGGGAATGAGTCAATGTACAATGCTCGGCTCTTTTTGGCCAGTGTTACCAGAGCCTGTGAAATTTTTTCTGTAAAAAGGAATTCTATTATAATTATTAGAGCAGATGGAGACTTATGAGTGAGTGCCAATATCCTTGTCAATATCCGATTGTGTTTCCAATGAAATTTCGGTACGATATAGTCATAGACAAATTTGAATTTGTAACTAGGGAGAATGCAAAATGAATTTTAAATTAGTACCTGTATGCGAAGATGATATTAGTACCTATAAAAAAGATATGCAAGAAGCATTTCAAATGGGAGTTGAAAAAGAATTTAATGATTTGAATGTGGAAATATTGACAGAAGAGGATATAAATAAGTCCCTTTCTGCAAAAGGTGCAATTGCATATAAAGCAGTTATTGATGATGAAATGGTTGGGGGAGCAATCGTTGTAATAGATGAATCCACACAACATAATCATCTTGATTTTTTGTATGTAAAAAATGGTGTACAAAGTAAAGGGGTCGGACAAGAGATTTGGAACGCAATAGAAAAACTGCATCCAGATACAAGGGTGTGGGAAACGATAACCCCATATTTTGAAAAGAGAAATATTCACTTTTATATCAATCGCTGTGGATTTTCTGCTGTAGAGTTTTTTAATCCACATCATAAAGACTTAGCAATACCTGATGATATGGTGGGAGGGGATTACTTCTTTCGATTTGAAAAAGAAATGAAATAGGAAAATTCCGATTTGTAAGGAAGTTTGCACACGTTTATATAGTTGTCAGGAACAATAGTTCCTGGCAACTTTTTCTTTTTTTATCCAAGTCGACCATGAAACATAATCGCTCATTCACAGTCCATTTCTGAGACTGTAACTAATTATGTGTAAATAGAATAGATGAGCTATTCCTCCTGGATTGATGTTAGAATAAATATGAATTCAGGAGGATTTTATTATGGCTAGACAAAGAAAACTTTCCCCAGAACGTAAAGAATTTCTTCAGAAACTGCTGAGTGCATATCAACCGGAAGATGCGCAGGACGTTCAGAATATGATCAAGGATCATCACCTCGGAGATACGCTGCAAACCATGCTGGAAACTGAGATGGATGAGCATCTTGGCTACTCCAAGTATGATTATAAAAACAAGGATACGGATGACAGCCGGAACGGTTATAGCAAGAAAATCGTGACATCCTCGATGGGGAATATTCCTCTCGACATTCCTCGTGACCGGAAGGGTGAATTCCATCCACAGGCTGTGAAGAAGAATCAGACGGATGTTTCCAATATCGAAGACCAAGTACTGTCCATGTATGCCAAGGGGATGACCACCAGGGATATCACTGCTCACCTTAAAGAAATCTATGGCGTGGATGCTTCTGCTGAAATGATTTCCCGCATGACAGACCGTATTCTCCCAATTGCTAAAGAATGGCAGAACAGGCCGCTGGCCAAGAAATACGCTATTGTCTTGATGGATGCTGTCCATTTTCATGTCAGACAGGATGCTCAGGTTGTAAAGAAAGCGGTATATGTCGCCATTGGAACCCGTTTGGATGGTTAAAGTATGAACGTACTGAAAAACGTAATGGCTACCGTTCAGGTCATTACACTCGCCAACTACAAACGACTTCCGGTGAAGTGACTTTAAAAGTGCCTAAATTAAAAGGCGTTCCTTTTGAAACAGCCATTATTGAGCGTTATCGTCGCCGTGAATGCAGTGTTGAGGAAGCGCTGATTGAAATGTATCTGGCCGGTGTTTCCGTTCGACGTGTCGAAGACATTACGGAAGTATTATGGGGCTCAAAAGTATCGTCAGGCACAATTAGCAATTTGAATAAAAAGGCGTATGTCCATATTGAAGAGTGGCGCAACCGTGAATTAAAAAGTGATAAATATCCTTATGTTTTTGTTGACGGCATTTACCTAAAACGTAGTTGGGGTGGTGAATTTGAGAATGTAGCCATTCTTATCGCCATAGCTGTGAATCAAGACGGATACCGTGAAGTCATCGGTGCAACTGAAGGGATGAAGGAAGACAAAGAAAGCTGGAAAAGTTTCTTCCAATCACTCCGTAAATTCATCTGGGTAATTTTAACAGATGACAGTTACAAATGAAATTGCGAAAGATTATTGACAGTACCAAAGGAACAAAAAAAGTGCTAAGGATAGAAGCTATACAACACAACAGAAGGGTAGTGTTGTATAGCTTCTGTTATTTTATAGTAGTTAACGCGTTTATGTGTAGTGGCACGCAACTTGCATTACATATAATCAGTTGCAGAAAAAGATCAGAGGTGGAGATAATGAAAGAAAAGATTGTTATTGGTTCCAGAGCGCGGTCACGGGCGCCCGAGATGACAAAGCTGCTAGAAGAGCGAGGTTATGAGCTTGTACTTAACCTGTTTGACAGAACGTTGACAGAAGACGAGCTTATAGAGCGCATAAAAGGGGCCAGCGGTATGGTGGCTGGTAGTGATAAAGTGACGAAGCGTGTACTTAAAGCTGGCGCTCCAACCCTGAAGGTGGTTGCCAAGCAGGGAGTCGGTTATAACACAATTGATGTTGAGACTGCAAAAAAACTGGGAATTGCCGTTACGATTACGCCGGGAGCAAACAGTAGGTCAGTTGCAGATTTGACGTTGGGGCTGATATTATCGGCAGCAAGGAATATTCCGACGATGGATCGAGCCATTCGCGGCGGTTCATGGTATCGTCATACAGGCAGCGAACTTGGCGGCAAGATGCTTGGCATTGTCGGTATGGGCAATATCGGCGGTGAAGTAGCAAAGCGGGCACATGCTTTTGGCATGAAGATTCTCGCATATGATGTTTATCCGCGACAGGATTTTGTTGATTTGTATGATGTGCATTATACCGATCTCGATGAACTTTTCCGTCAAGCAGACTTTGTTTCACTGCACGCGCCGGCAATTCCCTCAACCATAGGTATGGTCGACAGTAAACGGCTGCAGACCATGAAGCCTACGGCCTTTCTTATCAATGCAGCACGTGGCGAACTTGTCGTGGAGGCCGATCTGTGTGAAGCGCTGAAGAATCAGGTTATTGCCGGAGCGGCTCTGGATGTATATTCACAGGAACCGCCACAGAAATCAGCATTAATGGATTTAGAAAACATTACTTTTACCGCACATGCAGGAGCGTATACCAAGGAAGCAATTGTCGGAGCCGGTGTAATGGCGGCGGAAGAGATTATCCGTGTTTTGTCTGGTCAACAAGCGAAATTCAATGTAGCAAAATAAAAGGAGTGGTAAAAATGAGAACAAAATTTGAAAATTTGAAAATCATTATGGAAAGCGGTATGGTACTCATCATACGTACAGATTCAGAAGAAGAGGCTAAAAAGGTTGCAGAAGCGGCTGTAGAAGGTGGCGTCAAAGCACTCGAAATTACCATGAGCTGTGACAATGCAATGGGTGTTATTTCTTATTTAGCTAAAAAATATAAAGATCAGGATATTGTTATCGGCGCGGGAACCATTTTGGATGCCGAGACAGCAAATAACGTGATGTTGGCAGGAGCCAGATTGTTGGTCAGTCCAAACCTAAATCCTAATATGCTTGAGATGGCAAATCGTTATCAGGCTGTTACTATTTCCGGGGCATTGACGCCGACGGAAATTTTGAATACCGTAAATAAGGGCGCCGATTTGGTAAAATTGTTCCCGGCAGAGTTTATGGGACCTAAATACGTAAAAGCAGTAAGAGCTCCATTGCCGCAGGCGGCCATTGTGCCGACAGGCGGAGTAAATCCAGGGAATGTAAAAGAATGGTTTGATGCGGGGTGCGCTGCTTTGGGTGTTGGTAGCTACATTTCTAAAGCGCATAAAAAAGACGGTGATTATACGAAGGTTACGTCTGCCGCACAGGATTTTGTAAAAGCCATTGCTGCGGCAAGAGCATAAAAAGATGGGAGGTAGAGTGCAGTGAGTAAGCAGGAAGGCAAGGTGCCGGGAATTATAATTGTTACGCATGGCGACTTTGGCAGAGAAATTATTAAGAGTGCGGAAATGATTATCGGGGTGCAGGAAAATGTAAGGGCCGTGTCTTTGCTTCCCGGAGTTGATTTAGCAGAGTTCTTACAGGAAGTAAAGTCTGTTTTGCAAGAGATGCCGGACAATTCACTCCTGATGTGCGATTTATTTGGTGGAACACCATCCAATGTTTCGGCAGCGTTATTGACGGAGATGAAGGTTAATGCGGTAACAGGTCTGAATCTTAGCATGCTGATAGAAGCCTGCACTTCACGGGGATTTATGCAAGGACAGGAGTTAGCCGGGGCAGTGGTTTCCGCCGGAAAAATAGGGTGCAAAAACATTTCTGAAGAAATGAATCATGTTGATCATAGGAAACTAAAGGAGGAATAGGCATGGCAAAAGTTTCTTTGATTCGAGTCGATTATCGCTTGATTCACGGACAGGTTGTGGCGCGCTGGCTGAAGGAGACGCAAGCAACAAAAATCATTATTGTAAATGATGTGCTGGCCAAAGACAAAACCATGGGCAACATCTATCGGATGGCGACTCCGGCAGGTGTGCGCTGTGCTATCGTAAGTGTAGGGCATTTTGTTTCTTCCTGGAAAGAAACACATTTGGGCGAAGGTAATGCAATAGTTTTGTTTAAAGACATTTCAACAACGTATCGGGCCTGGAAAGAAGGCTTTGCAATTTCCGATCTGCAGATCGGGGGATTAGGTGCAGGTCCGGGGCGAAAAAATGTTTATCAGAATATTACGTTGGACAAAGAAGATTTTGATATGCTGCAGGATATGACAGCGGCGATGCGCATCTTTTTTCAAGCGACACCGGAGGATGGGAAAAAGGATTATGCGGCAGTAGCGGCGACAATCAGTTTTTGATAAAGACCGTTTAAGAAAAGGAGGAGAAAAGACATGATAGAAGCAGTACTGGTCGCATTATTAGGGTGGTTCCAAAGCTCTTCTATGCCGCTAGCTTGGTGGTTGGCCAGAGAGCCAATTATGGCGGGCTTTTGGGTTGGCCTGATCTACGGAAAACCAGTAGAAGGTATTATCATCGGTGCAGCAATCAATGTGGCTTTTTTGGGATGGAATAGTACCGGGGGGGCAAATCCGTCAGACTTATATTCAGCAGGTCTCCTCGGAACGGCAATCGCAATTCAGGGCAATGTGACGACAGAGCAGGCTGTTGTTATTGCCATATCTTTGGGTGTAATTGGCAATTATGCATGGATTCTCTTTATGTCACTCAACTCTGTTATTCCATCCTTTCAGGATAAATGTGCTGAACGAGGGGACATAAAGCAACTAATATTCTTGCAAATTGTACCCTCGCAGTTGGTGGTTATTTTAGTCAGAGCAATTCCGGCGTTCTTAGCAGCTTATTATGGACCGCCGATTATCGAAAGCCTGTTGGCTGCAATCCCAGTATGGGGTGTTGCAGGCTTTAATGCGGTAGGCAAAGTGCTTCCGGCGCTTGGTATAGCGATGCTTTTAAAATACATGGGCAGAAAAGATTTGTTGGTGTTTTTTGCTGTAGGGTTTGCTGTTAGTGCCTTTACGGGAATGAACAACCTTCTGTTCGCTGCTATTTTGGGGGCGGCTATGGGCTATGTTTATATTTCGCTTCAGCCCAAAGAAGTAACTGCCGGAGGAGCGGTTCCAATTCAGGAACCATCAAAAGAAGCATCTTTATATGAAGGTGAGGATGAAATATGATGGAAAATACGGAAAATAGTACCGTCGGCTTGTCTAAACTGGATTTGGAACTTGCAATACTCCGCTGGTGGTTTTTTAGCCATATGGCCTATAATTATCAGCGTATGCAGGCCGGCGGTTTTGCTGTTATGATGGGACCGCTTCTGAAAAAGTTGTATCCGCATCAGCCTGAAAAAGTTGTCGCCGGTTTAAAGAGACATATGATGTTCTTTAATACAGAACCGCGCTGGGGATCTGTCATTCATGGAATTATCATTGCCTTGGAAGAACAGAGAGCAAAGGGCAAAGATATTGATGATGCCACCATTGTTGATTTAAAATCCTCGCTGATGGGGCCGCTGGCAGGCATTGGCGATACTATCTCCGGCGGGCTTTATAAGCCTTGTGTTTTGGGAATTTGTCTTGGCTGGGCGGCTACCGGCAGTATCATGGGGCCACTTGTATTTGCTGTTTGTATGCTGGGGTATGATTTGCTGGTAACGCATTTGGCGATTAGGAAAGGCTATACTCTTGGGACATCTGCAGTTACTTCTGTTCTGGAAGGTGGACTATTTAAAAAATTAACGACCTTTTTCTCAATTATGGGGCTGTTTGTTCTGGGTATTATGGTATGCAAGTTTATTACCATAGATTTTACGTGGATTTCTGTTTTGGCGGGAAATAAGGTTGTCCTGAAAGATTTGATGGATAAAATTGTTCCGAAAACATTGCCGCTCCTGATTACGCTTGTAAGCTGGCAGGCGATTATGCGCGGCGTAAAGGTGGTCTATGTGCTTTTAGCATTGTTTGCCTTTGCTTTAGTAGGCGGTGCACTTGGCATAATTGGTTAAATAGCCACACGTATATGTAGAAACAGCTGTGTCATGGGGGGCGTGAGAGGCCCCCACTTATCATATGATCGAAAAGTAAAGTGTGTACGCCGCCTAAAACACTTTTCCAATATATAGTGCCGTAATTTTCAGGGGATACTTAAAGGAAAAGTATTTTTTTATAAGAATAAGATAGAATGTTAGCTTAATATGCTTGAATAAGGGGAAAATCTATGGCGAGAATTGACAGAGTGATAGAATTTCTTGAACAACAATTAAAAAAAGGTATGGGCGGAATCAGTGCGCAGCAGGTTGCGCTCGAACTGGGAATTCATCGCAGTGACGCTTCTGCCGATTTGAATCGGTTGTTTAAGCAGCATATTGTGGATAAGCTGGGAACACGGCCCGTACTCTATCAACTGAAAAAGGAGCATGCGGCGCCATTCAATAAGGCGGTAGAGGCCGAACAGAAAAAGGCTGAGCCCCAAGACGCCTTTTTGGGGATTATTGGATTCGACGGCAGTATAAGGGCGCAGATTGAACTAGCAAAAGCAGCAATTATCTATCCTCCTCATGGTCTCCATACTTTGCTTTTTGGCGAAAGCGGTGTCGGTAAGAATCTCTTGGCTGAGTCTATGTGGAATTATGCGAAGGGATACTGGCAGGAAAAATCCTTGGGCGAGATTCCTTTCATTCAGTTTAGCTGTGCGGATTATGCGGCGAATGAGCAGCTGTTATTGGCACAGCTGTTTGGCTATGTAAAAGGGGCTTTTACTGGGGCTAATGAAGAGCACGAGGGTGTTGTAGATCGTGCACAGGGTGGAATTTTATTTTTGGATGAAATTCATCGTCTGCCTCCCTCTGGACAGGAACTCTTATTCATGCTTATCGATAAAGGAGTATATCGCCGTTTGGGTGAGACAAATAAAACTCGTCAATCGAATATGATGATTATTGGCGCCACATCGGAAGATGTTTCTAGCAATCTTCTTATGACGTTTCGCCGGCGTATTCCGGTGCAAATTACTTTGCCAAGGATAAGTGAACGTCCGATTCACGAGCGTGTAAATATCATTGTACACTTTGTGCGGCAGGAAGCTGCGCGTCTTGGCGTACCCATTTGGATTTCTGGAAAAGCATTGGATATTTTTGCAAATTATAACTGTCCGGCAAATATCGGCGAACTTAGAAATGATGTTCTCCTCTGTTGTGCGAAGAGTTATCTGGAATTTTCTGCTGGAAGAGTTGATTGCCTAAAACTGGATACCGGGAATATTCCAGAACGTATTTTTTCCTTGGTAAAGCGTCATACGGTTTTAGATGAAAAGATTAATAATTTTTTCAGAGATGGAATATTAATTCAAGCAGATACTAAACTCCTGATGATGACAGAGGATCATCTCCAGGGGTTCCATATTGATTTTTATAAATATATTGATCGGAAAATTGCCCAGTATCGCCAGCAAGGTGTAGCCCAAAAAGATATGGCGGAAAAAGTCGGTAGTGATTTGGAAAAATACTTTTTCTCGGTCGCGCAGGTTTTGAGAAAAAATGAAACTTCAGATATACCGGCAAGCATTATTGAAGAAATTGTCTGGGAGACGGCTAATGAGCTTTTAAAAACAGCGGCAGAGCAATTTGGCCGTACCTATGGTCGCAATACGTTGTTGGCTTTGGCGTGGCACATGCAGCAGTTTAAAGAACGAGTTGCCTCAGGACGTATTATCTATAATCCTAATTTAGAGCATATAAGGTCAGCTCATAGGGAATTTTTTGCGCTGGTTGAGGAATACAAAGGAAAGATTTCAACACGGCTTGAGGTTGACGTGTCGGATGATGAAATTGGATTTATAGTGATGTTTTTGATCCATGGTGCAGAAGAATATGCGAAAGCACATGTCGGCCTTGTTATTGTGGCACATGGCAGAGGTATTGCCTACAACATGGCAGAAGTTACCAATAACCTTTTGGGAACAGATTGCATAAAAGCATACGACATTCCACTGAGTCGCAGCAATGTGCAGACGATTGAGGATCTCCGCAAAGTGATACAAGAGGCGGACGAAGGACTTGGCGTTGTTTTGCTGGTAGATATGGGTTTTTTGGTGACTATGGAAGATACTCTTTGCCAGAAAACGGGTGTGCAGGTAAGAATCATTCCCAATGTTACGACTGCACTAGCGCTAGAAGCTGGCAGACGGTTGTTTACAACTGCAGAAAGTTTGGATGTATCGGTGAAAGCTATCTATGATGCCTATGATGAATATGTTATGACGATTAGGCAACGATATGAAACCAATGAATTGCAGCCCAAAGAAAAGCAAGCACAGAAAAATATACTTCTAGTTTGCGCTACCGGACAGGGGGTAGCTAATAAGATAAAAGAAATTCTACTGGCAGAAATTCCAGGGATAGAAAATGCCCGATTTATTATGGTTGGCGCTGTAGATGATATTAAACAAGTTGTAGCTGATTCGGGGAATCTTGATTTTATCATCGGCAGTATAAATCCTCATGTTGATCATGTACCATTCGTCCCCGTCAGTGAACTTTTTGAACATGGCGGCATAGACAGAATAAAGGAATTGCTTCAGAAAAAATATGGGGTGGAAAACATATCCCAGGATTTAAAAGTAAGAAAGTATAGAGATACCTATAAGCTTTTGGAAACGCAGCTTAATAAATTTGTAAAGGCTCTGTCGATTGAGCAAGTGGCGAGCTGTTGTATGGAGCTGGTGGATGCGGTGTCTGAACATTTTTTTGCAGGGGAAATGGAAGAAGATTGCGTTGTTCGGACTTATCTTCATGCTGCTTGCATGTTTGATCGGATTCATGCAAAGGAAGCGCTGCAAGAACCTCAATGGAGCTTAAAGATACAGCAGGAACGGGAAAAAGATTTTAAATGCCTGAAGCAGATTGTTTCGGTTTGCGGAGCAAAATTATCATTGCAGATTCCGACGGGTGAGATCTGTTACTTTTTAGGCAGTCTGCCTGTACTAGATAAAGATAGATGAACGGAGTCGAAGAAATGAAAATTGATGCAGCTGTTGTTGCATGGGGAATTAAAAAGTATTTAAAATAGCCAAAAGAAAGTTCACCGACCAGTTTAAGCAACAGGGGTTAAGTTGCTTAATAGCGGAAAACCGCGTGCCGAAACAATAAGTTAGGTAGTACGGATTTACAAAAAATATGGACAAAACG
This sequence comes from Pelorhabdus rhamnosifermentans, assembly GCF_018835585.1. Classification (NCBI taxonomy): domain Bacteria; kingdom Bacillati; phylum Bacillota; class Negativicutes; order Selenomonadales; family Sporomusaceae; genus Pelorhabdus; species Pelorhabdus rhamnosifermentans. Next base: position 12,169 of record NZ_JAHGVE010000037.1, on the reverse strand, counting down.
GACAAGTACCACCATAGATAAAAATGTTACCATCTATGGCGGTCAGGATATCAGATGATGTATTGAAAAAATAACGGGTAATTAAAACAGTCATAGGTTAACGGACAATCAATCATTCGTTAACCTATGACTGTTTTCATGCCTGTTCGGCGCCATAAAAAACAAGTGGAGAAAATCGTTTTTGCGATTTTTTTCCACTTGTTTTTTCTTATCTTCCTTTACACCAAAGGATAGCAAGTATGACTGTTTAAGAAAAATTTATAGTAGACTCAGAGCTTTATTAAAAAACTGCTACTTTTTTGGATCAAGTTTTTTAATGCCATGTTTGTAAAGAACAAATTCCTTAGCCAGCTCTATTTCTTTTCTGATATTTTCCGGCAAGTTGTCCAGCTCATTCTCGTTATGATGAGCTGTAGTTAAATCAGATTCGTAAGTGAAAAAATCTGCGAGAGAAATATCTAAACCTTTACATATCTTTTCAATAGTTGAAACTTTGGGACTTACATTTTTGCCTTTAACAATGTCTGCTAAAGTTGACTGTGTCATATCAGATAAAGCAGCTAACTTGTTTACACTTATATCTTTTTGATCACATAATTGCAAAATCCTATCAGCAATTTTCAACAAAAGCACATCCTTTTTTTTAACGATATTCCGTTAAAATTATAACATGAATTTATTTTAAAACTATAACGTAGACACGTTGACAGTTAAACGTAAATACGTTATTATTTATATAAGAGGTGGAATTAATGGGCGATAGACAAAAAATAAAATTTGCACAGATCATCAAAAAGATAAGAGCTAGTAAAAAAATATCACAGACTGAGTTGAGCAAGAAAACTGGATTTCCTCAAACGACAATTAGTGATTGGGAAAATGATAAATATCTCCCTGATGTTATGGAGGCACAGAAACTTGCTGCAGTTTTAGGAGTAACGCTTTCAGATTTGTTAAATGAAAAATTCAGTTTCCCAAAACATAAAGCAAGCTAAGGAGGTGATGAATTATTCCGAATCGGCAATTCTGCAAAAGCAAGGAGGTGCAGCGATACATAGTCATCCTATACCTATAGTATATCCAAAAGAAAATAGCAAATAAAGTGATTATAAGGGTAAGCATAAGGCTGCCCGTAAATGAATGGAGGTATGCAAGAATGTCAAAAGTTGTTCTGATTGTTGGTGGAGGGAGAAGTCTGGGGGAATATTTAAGTAAGCATATGGCTAAGGAAGGCTATGAAGTAGCTGTTGCCGATCTCATCTATGAAAATGCGCAAAAGGTTGCAGATGAAATTAATGCCGCTGGCGGCAAGGGGATGGCCGTGGGGGTGAACGCCTGCGTGGAGTCGGAGGTGCAAGCCATGGTACAAAAAGTTGTCGATGAATGCGGCGGAATCGACCTATTGATCTACAACGCCGGATTTGCCAGAAGCAGTAAGATTACGGAATTCGAATTGAAAGCATTTAATTCTATGGTGGAAGTCAATCTCAAGGGCTATTTTCTCTGCGCCAGAGAGGTAGCGAAAGTGATGGTTGAAAAGAACAGTCAAGGCTCCATCATTGTCATAAATTCTAAATCCGGGAAGGTTGGCAGTAAATATAACTGTGGCTATTCTGCTTCCAAGTTTGCAGCAGCGGGTTTAACCCAAAGCCTGGCGCTGGATTTAGCGGAACATCACATTCGCGTAAATTCCATGATGCTTGGCAATCTGCTTGATTCGGATATGTTCGAAAGTTTAATCCCCCAATATGCAGTGAAGCTGGGCGTGCCGGAATCAGCAGTGAAGCAGGTATATATTGATAAAGTACCTTTAAAAAGAGGCTGTACTTTTCAGGATGTGGCCAATGTCGTTACTTTTTATGCCTCGGAGAAAGCCAGTTATTTAACGGGGCAATCGGTAAACATAACGGGTGGACAAGTCATGCATTAAGAGCTTCGGCGGGAGGTCTGCAGGATGGCGTATATTTTGACGGCTGTCGGAGTTTGGTTCTTGCAAGGGGTCTTTGGACTCTGGCAAATCCGCCATTTTAATAAAGGCTTCAAACGGCTAAGAAAAGAAGGGCGTGTGGTTGTCGGAAAGTCCAAAGGGCGAACCCGCGCAGGGGTGGTAGTGCTGTTTTGCCTGAATCAAGAGGGTCAGATCATTCGGGGTGAAAAGCTGGAAGGGGTTTCAAGTTTGGCCCGGCTACGGCCTTTCCCTACTTTCAATAATCGAAATCTTCTGGAACTTGTTCCGAGTGCTTGCGATGGGTTAGATAAGGGGACAACGAAAGCTGTACTCAATGCGGTGGAAAATTACCAAGGGTTTATGGCGGCAGGTAGAGCCGTAACCCTATGAATAAAAAAATAGGAAAGTGAGGACATTCTATGGATTCTCTGATCTTTTTGGCAAAAGGGTTTATCGGTATGTTTAATGAAGGCGGCAAAACGTTTGTGGGAATGGTTACGGGGATTGTACCGACACTGATTACCTTGCTGGTGGCAATGAATGCCTTAATTCGCTTTGTCGGTCAAGAGCGCATTGAAAAGCTGGCGCATTTGTGTGCCGGGAATCCGATTGCCAGGTATTTGATTTTGCCTGTAGTTGGAACCTTCTTCTTTTGTAATCCCATGACCCTATCTTTGGGAAAATTCATGCCGGAAAAATATAAACCCAGTTATTATGCGGCAAGTTCCTTTTCCTGTCATACTTTGAATGGCTTGTTTCCCCATGTAAATCCTGGTGAACTGTTTGTCTTTCTCGGCATTGCGGCGGGAATTACTCAACTGGGTTTATCCACTGTGGATTTGGCTGTGCGCTATTTTTTGGTTGGCGTTGTAACCAATTTTTTTCGCGGCTGGATCACGGATTATACTACTGCTTATGTGGAAAAACAGCAGGGTATTACGCTGAGAGACGTAGTTACTACGGTTCAACCCGGCAGTAATGGTTAGGAGGGATGGAAAATGAATAAATATCAATCCGTTATAGTAACGGCTGGAAAAGGCGGTTTTGGCGATCCCTTAGTACTCACACCGAGTGACACGAAAAATAAGGTTGTTAATATTACTGGCGGTGTCCTGTCACCTGTTGCGCAGAAAATTGCGGAGTTAAGTGGCGGCATTTTAGTTGATGGTTTCAAAACCAAAGTACCTGATAATGAAATCCTCTGTGTGGTGATTGATTGCGGCGGTACTTTGCGCTGCGGCATCTACCCGCAAAAAAGAATACCGACAATTAATCTGCTGCCTTCAGGTCCTAGCGGCCCATTAGCAGAATATATTACGCCTGATATCTATGTATCAGATGTGAAGGAAGCCAATGTAAAGGTATATGAAGAAGCAATGACAACCGTTGAGGGTAAAGTCTGCGAAGAAGAGGATAAGGCGAAACAGCCCAAGTATGACACGCATAAAAAGATCAGTGAACAAACGACTGCAGGCGTGATGGCTAACGTTGGGAAAGCCATGGGTTCTATAACTGGAACCTTGTATCAAGCCGGTCGGGATACTATTACTACCATCATAAAAACCATACTGCCTTTTATGGCCTTTGTCTGCATGCTCATCGGTATTGTATTAAGCACAGGTATTGGCGATGCCTTTGCCAAACTTTTAACGCCCTTAGCCGGAAACATCCAAGGACTGCTGTTATTATCCGCTCTATGTTCCTTCCCGTTTTTATCGCCCTTCTTGGGACCCGGTGCCGTGATTGCGCAGGTTATTGGGGTGTTGGTGGGGGTCGAAATCGGCAAAGGCAGCATTCCACCCTATCTAGCACTGCCAGCGCTCTTTGCCATCAACTCTCAAGCCGCTTGCGACTTCATCCCCGTTGGACTGGGTTTGGCAGAAGCGGAAGCCGAAACAGTAGAAGTTGGCGTTCCTTCTATCCTGTATTCCCGGTTTATAACTGGACCGACAACGGTGGCTATTGCCTGGTTGGCCAGCTTTGGATTATACGGAAAATAGTATGACAAACGGCAAGAAAAGCACTGAGGTATGGGAGGGGATTGGATGACATGTATTTATCAGACGCGGGTTACGAATCTGGGGAAAATGGTAACGAATTTTTTGGTAGAAAAAATGATCATTCTATTTAAGGATAACGCCCCGGAGGATCTAGCGGATTATTGCGTTCTGCATAGTGAAAATCAAGTTTTTGATGTAATTCAGGAACAGGATGTGCTTGTGCTTGGTGATGCTGAATACAAGATTTTGTGTGTCGGCGAGGAAGTGCAAAGCAATTTGCAAAATTTGGGACATATCACGCTGCGATTTGTTGGTAGTAGAACCGAGGGATTGGGTGGTAGTTTATATTTGGAGGATAAGGCGGTTCCTACAATTCATAGGGGCGACAGGATCGCAATCTATCGGAAATAGGAAGGTGAAAAAGTGAAAATCTTACTGGATACAGCGGAAGTAGACTATATTAAGAGGATGCAGCGGGCATATCCTATCGATGGAATTACGACAAATCCAACGCTGTTAGTAAAAGCCCAGCGGCAGGGTTTGGATGTATTAAAAGAAATTTTAGCGGTGATCGGACCGGAAAAAATGCTGCATGTGCAGGTATTAAGCACCCATGCTCATGAAATGATTGGGGAAGCGGAATATCTAGCCAATACCTTAGCTGGCAATGTTTATATTAAAATTCCGGTAATTGCGGAAGGGTTTGCAGCCATAACATCGCTGCATGAGCGAGGAATAAAAGTCACCGCAACTGCTGTTTTTACTGCGCAGCAGGCTCTCATGGCGGCCAAGGCCGGGGCTGATTTTGTGGCTCCTTACGTAAATCGGTTGGATGCGATTGCGGGCGATGGCGTGAAATTGGTGGCAGATATTGTCCATATATTTACTACTTATCGGCTAAAGACGGAGGTGTTAGCCGCTAGTTTTAAAAATGTCGGACAAGTGCATCATGTTTGTCTGGCTGGCGCTCATGCTGCAACCATCAGTAAAGAGGTGTTTCAGAGTCTCACTTATCATCCGTTAACCGATTGGAGTGTGGAGCAATTTATTGCCGATTGGGAAAAGTTTTATGGGAAAGGAGTGGGAATGAGAGGGATAATACATTAAGCGTGGTCTAAACAAAAACTCCTGCTAAATTTGGCAGGAGTTTCTGTTTAGACCACACTTAGTTCATTTATATGAAATTAAATTTAAAATATCTAAAAAAATTGTACTTTATTTAAACTTCGGTGTATACTACAACTAAGCAAAATGGATGAAATTTAACAGGATAAGGATGAGCATTTAGCGATGGAAAATGAAATTGGTAAAAAAGTAAAAGAACTGAGAACACATAAAAAATTAACGCTGAAGGATTTGAGCGAGTTAACGACTTTATCCACGGGTTTTTTATCCCAGTTAGAACGGGGCTTAACCAATATTGCCACAGATTCTTTGCAAAAGATTGCACAAGCTTTTGATGTGGAACTGGCCTACTTTTTTCCCAGTCCCAATAAGAATCGAAAATGTGTTCTTCGCAGCTATGAGAAAGAAGTATTTCAAGTTGTGAATTCACGCTTTATTCATTATCACTTAACAAATGACTTTCCAGAACGAGCTTTGTTACCGCGATTGATTGAATTGCTACCGATTAATAGTCAGGAAGATATTAGTCCTTATGCGCATGAGGGCGAAGAATTCATTTATGTTTTAGAAGGAACGGTGACACTGTTTATTAATCATGAGCAAGTAGAGCTTTTTCCGGGCGATAGCGCGCATTATGCTTCAACAACTCTTCATAACTGGGCTAACTACACCAATAAGATGGTTCGCATGCTTGTTGTCAGTTCACCCAATCCGTTTACAGAATAAGGGGAAGCGATGATCGAGAGAGGGGAAGCACTGTGTGCAGGATGGCCCAGGCAGAGGAGCTACCGCATTATAAAATGGAATTTAAAAAAGATGACTCTTGTACAATACAAGAATCATCTTTTGTTTGTATAGACACCCTTATTTAAATTGTCCTTGATATAGGGACCATTTCATAGTGCGACAGCCCCTTTTCTTTCGTACAATGGACGGTGTATATCTAATGTATTCTGGGGCGGGAAAATTGTTTTAAAAAGCACATTCATCATGCTGGTGATGGGAGTCAACATCTACGGTGAGACCGATTGCTTCAGCATATTTGAGGAAGGTTTCTACAGAAGCAATTACTACCCGCGCCTCAATAGCTAATAGTTCAATCCCAACGAGTGAAACACGAGCCCAGGCGTCTATCACGATCCCTTTATCCAAGATGCGATCAACGACTTCAACCAGGCTGGAGGATGCCATTGCTGTTCTAACTGCCATTTTTTCACCTCCTCGTATAATAATGTCATGCCGAATTTACCACTAAAGACGGCATGCGGTTGTTGTCCCATTATGCATATGGGATAATAAACTCAGTACACCCTGAATATGTCGCGTTCACCTTGGCCATTTGGACTGCAGCTAACCGTGCAACCTTTGCGGATCTTATTTTGTCGGAGTACTATCAATCTTTACGCAGTAGAGGTAAGCATTATTTATAGCTGATCTTTAGTATTAGTAGGATAGCAAGGTATGTGATGACATCATATTAGGTAACTTTCATTGTATTATATGCATGCGGGGGGAAAATGTCTTTACTACCGCTAAAGGCATTTCTGAAATTTGTAGTATCTTCATAATTGGAAATGCGGACTTTGATAGTAGACAGGATTAACATTTTACAAAAATTCTTGCAATGCCAAGGCAATTTACCTTTACAGGCTCACATTCACAACATTCAATGGCGAATTTTTTTAAACAATTACTGGAAAATAGTTTTGACTGGCCGGGAAAAACATTATCAGTTATAGGGGGTTTGCAGCCGGATTCTGCAATCAGAACTTTCATGATACAACGGCCCTTGTTGTTTATCCATATAAAAACATCTACATCATCTGTGGCTTGCCAATATACTCTAGGGTGACTATCACAAGGTTGATCAATTGCTATTGGCGGTAATTCAAAGAAGCATGAATCACCTGTTTGGGGATGGGGGTGGGAATAAATGGACGGTTTACCGTATCCTGCTTCGGTACGATCAGATGGAGAAATATCAAAATTAGCTTTTTTTTCAGTTTCAGACATATATATACCTCCTAAAATTAATATGAGAGTCTTTGTTCCGGGTGTTTTGTGGTAGTCGGTGTCTCTTTTACATTAAAAAAATCTTCCTACAAGCAGCAGGAAGGAGAATTACCAATGAATATAGATTATATTCCCTATTAAAAATTTAGATCAATAATTCATAGAGATATTTTCGAGTACATCGGCGTCGTTCTAGTTCTTGGACTTTGAGATTTTCGATAAAGTCAGTCAGGAATTTACGCTGCCCTGGTATAAATTCCTGGCGTTCTGCTTGAAATGAATCTAATAAGTTAGCTGTTTCCTGACGCTCATTATTAACGAAGGCCATTATTTTTCCACGTAAAGCGTGACTTGTCTCAGCACGCGCAGTTTGAGATTGTTCAAGGAAATGGTGTATTAGTGCTTTTCTTTCTGTAATTTCTTCTAATGCCTGCTGTTTTCGAACAATCTCTGCCGCATAACATTCTTGCTGAAATTTGCTGAGTTTTTCAGCTTGTTCATGACTCATGTACTGAAAGTGTTCAGTACAATCATTGAGAAATTTTTTTACGATTGGGACTATAGTTTGGCGTTCGGTTATTCGGTTTTGTCTATCAATTACGGCTTGTTGCCTTCTTTGAGCTTCATTCTCAAGACGACATTTCCTGCTACCCATAAAATTCACCACCTTTCTTGTTAACTCCCTTTTTTGTGGAGGGAGTTAATAAGGTTTTTCTGTATTCAAGCTAAGAACGATTGCATCATTATATTTGCAGGAAGGTTTCTACAGTATAGGCTGATATCACAGAGCCAGGTGCAATTCATTGCATCTGGCATTGTGTGAAGAGCGCTAAAAGCGGCTTTCAATCTTTGCTGTACTGTAAGCAACCTGTGGTACGATTAATGAAACATTAGGATATCGAAATTCAAAGCATTCTGGAACGGGAAGAGTTGTTTTAAAAAGCACATTCATCATGTTGGTACTGGGAGCATTCATCATGCTGGTGATGGAAGTCAACATCTACGGTAAGACCGATTGCTTCAGCATATTTAAGGAAGGTTTCTACAGAAGCAATTACTACCCGTGCCTCAATAGCTAATAGTTCAATCCCAACGAGTGAAACACGAGCCCAGGCGTCTATCACGATTCCTTTATCCAGGATGCGGTCAACGACTTCAACCAGGCTGGAGGAGGCCATTGCAGTTCTAACGGCCATTTTTTCATCTCCTTTGATATCTTAAGACAGCTAATAGGCTTATATTACATCGTCAACTGTGATTTGATTACATCTGGCGATTGCCTCAATGTAGTAAGAAAACTGTCTTTTGGTGTGACTTGCTGTAGTATATGCGTGCGGGGAAAAATATGCAAGTTATCCATGTGATAATTTTTCTTTTTAGTGAGTTTTCTTATTTACCAAAAAAAGACTATTGTGACACACCCAATAGTCTTTTCGTGGTAAAACCCTACCAGTGAATATCTAAAGAAAATCAGTTTTACTTCAATTAGATGTTTTAAAAAGCACATTCATCATGTTGGTACTGGGAGCATTCATCATGCTGGTGATGGAAGTCAACATCTACGGTAAGACCGATTGCTTCAGCATATTTGAGGAAGGTTTCTACGGAAGCAATTACTACCCGCGCCTCAATAGCTAATAGTTCAATCCCAACGAGTGAAACACGAGCCCAGGCGTCTATCACGATTCCTTTATCCAGGATGCGATCAACGACTTCAACTAGGCTGGAGGATGCCATTGCTGTTCTAACGGCCATTTTTTTCATCTCCTTTAATCTAGGTAAAATGACGAGGTATGATGGTGCTATATTACGGTAACTAGCACTATATTATATGCCAGAGGAGCGCAAAGTGTCTTTATTACCGGCAAATATAATGATTGGAATGTTAGTAGCAGTGGAAGGTCTTGCTACAAAGTTTGGCAATATTCGGGAAGGTGATAATGGCTTAGTAATTAGTTCTTTATAGCCAATTTTATATAATTTGTAAAATTATTGAAGTTATTCGACAATATGAAAAACTGAAACAAGCACAACCATGTGGTTGCGCTTGTTTCAGGACTGATATAGGCATGGATTTTTAGGCTTTATCGGACTCGGTTCTGCAAGGTTCTATTTCTTCGATGGTCAGAGATACAAGTCCGACGGCGGCTGTTGTAGTTCCGGCCACGGCGGCAGCAGTACTTAGCGGTGCTTGCAAAGTGATATTGGTCGCACGCAGTTCAAATGTGGAACATGGATTTCCAACACAAGAACAAAGCGAGCCGGGACCTAAAATTTGCATTGCAGCAATCTCGTAAGTTGAGACGGCAGTAGCGAAGGTGCCGATGCCGATCAGGGTACCTGTTTGGCCTGCTGTTTGGGTTACGATTTCAATGGGAGTGCCGTCTCTTAATATTTGAAATTGTACCTGAGCAAATCCAGGCGCGGTAAGCACAATCGGGGTGGCAAGCGGCGTAAAAGTGGCGCCCCAGTTGATTACGGCCCGTACCAGATAGGCGGCATGGTGTACAGGTATGGCAAGGGTGGCTAATGACACCGTACTAGCAGCTGGCAAATTGATAGGGAAGGGCGGAGATATGATAGTATTGGCTTGATAATTAAATACTCTTTCAATACCTTTTAAAATAGGCATAAAAATCCTCCTTTTTGAAAAATATTTAGAGAAAACTCTATGAGTTAGAGAAAACTCTATTACATTGTATGCCGTATAATGGTAATGATGAATATTATTCAAAGTTATTTTTAGCCAAAGTGATGTGTAGAAAATAGGTTGATATCATAGCGCCAGATATAATTTAAATACAATCTGGCGCTATGACCAACGGAGTGAAGAACACTCCAAAAGCACTTCCATTCCTTACTGTAGGCAGCTAAAACTTAATTGTATGTACGGTGCGTGGGAACTATTAAGGTATTGAAATTCAAAGTATTATGGAACGGGAAGAGTTGTTTTAAAAAGCACATTCATCATGCTGGTGATGGGAGTGAACATCTTCAACCAGGCTGGCGGATGCCATTGCATTTGTTACGCGAAAGCCATATGGTTTCAACCTGCTTAACCGAATGTATGCAACAATGGATGGCTGATAGTTTTTATGACGGATGCATTAATCCAAATGAGCCTACCAATTTGGTAGGCTTATTTGTTATATCCTTTTTTACTTTCTTCGAGAAGCTTTCAGGGCAGCCCTTTTCTTTCGTATAGCGGACGGTGCATATTTAATGTATTCTGGAACGGGAAAACTATTTTAAAAAGCACATTCATCATGCTGGTGGTGGGAGTCAACATCTACGGTAAGACCGATTGCTTCAGCATATTTGAGGAAGGTTTCTACGGAAGCAATTACTACCCGCGCCTCAATAGCTAATAGTTCAATCCCAACAAGTGAAACACGAGCCCATGCGTCTATCACGATTCCTTTATCCAGGATGCGGTCAACGACTTCAACCAGGCTGGAGGATGCCATTGCTGTTCTAACTGCCATTTTTTCACCTCCTTTAGTATTAGTAGGAGCAAGGTATATGACGACATCATATTAGGTAACTTTCATTGTATTATATGCATGCGGGGGGAAAATGTCTTTACTACCGCTAAGGGCATTTCTGAAATTTGTAGTATCGTCATAATTGGAAATGCGGACTTTGATAGTAGACAGGATTAACATTTTACAAAAATTCTTGCAATGCCAAGGCAATTTACATTTACAGGCTCACATTCACAACATTCAATGGCGAATTTTTTTAAACAATTACTGGAAAATAGTTTTGACTGGCCGGGAAAAACATTATCAGTTATAGGGGGTTTGCAGCCGGATTCTGCAATCAGAACTTTCATGATACAACGGCCCTTGTTGTTTATCCATATAAAAACATCTACATCATCTGTGGCTTGCCAATATACTCTAGGGTGACTATCACAAGGTTGATCAATTGCTATTGGCGGTAATTCAAAGAAGCATGAATCACCTGTTTGGGGATGGGGGTGGGAATAAATGGACGGTTTACCGTATCCTGCTTCGGTACGATCAGATGGAGAAATATCAAAATTAGCTTTTTTTTCAGTTTCAGACATATATATACCTCCTAAAATTAATATGAGAGTCTTTGTTCCGGGTGTTTTGTGGTAGTCTGTGTCTCTTTTACATTAAAAAAATCTTCCTACAAGCAGCAGGAAGGAGAATTACCAATGAATATAGATTATATTCCCTATTAAAAATTTAGATCAATAATTCATAGAGATATTTTCGAGTACATCGGCGTCGTTCTAGTTCTTGGACTTTGAGATTTTCGATAAAGTCAGTCAGGAATTTACGCTGCCCTGGTATAAATTCCTGGCGTTCTGCTTGAAATGAATCTAATAAGTTAGCTGTTTCCTGACGCTCATTATTAACGAAGGCCATTATTTTTCCACGTAAAGCGTGACTTGTCTCAGCACGCGCAGTTTGAGATTGTTCAAGAAAATGGTGTATTAGTGTTTTTCTTTCTGTAATTTCTTCTAATGCCTGCTGTTTTCGAACAATCTCTGCCGCATAACATTCTTGCTGAAATTTGCTGAGTTTTTCAGCTTGTTCATGACTCATGTACTGAAAGTGTTCAGTACAATCATTGAGAAATTTTTTTACGATTGGGACTATAGTTTGGCGTTCGGTTATTCGGTTTTGTCTATCAATTACGGCTTGTTGCCTTCTTTGAGCTTCATTCTCAAGACGACATTTCCTGCTACCCATAAAATTCACCACCTTTCTTGTTAACTCCCTTCTTTGTGGAGGGAGTTAACAAGGTTTTTTTCTGTCACGCTAAGTACGATTGCTTCATTATACTTGCAGGAAGGGTTCTACAGTATAGGCTGATATCACAGAGCCAGGTGTAATTTACTGGCGTTGTGTGAATAGCGCTAAAAGTGGTTTTTAATCTTTGCTGTACTGTAAGCAGCCTGTGGTACGATTAATGAATATTAGGATATCGAAATTCAAAGCATTATGGAACGGGAAGAGTTGTTTTAAAAAGCACATTCATCATGCTGGTGATGGAAGTCAACATCTACGGTAAGACCGATTGCTTCAGCATATTTGAGGAAGGTTTC
>NZ_JAHGVE010000036.1 GCF_018835585.1 Pelorhabdus rhamnosifermentans | reverse complement strand
ATTGTTTAGTTTTCAGAGAGCATGTTGTCTTGCGACAGCTTTTATATGTTACCACATCGCAAGCGATGTTGTCAACACATTTTTTTTGCTTCACAGCCGTAGCTGCGAAAGCGTTTGTCTGTCGTTTTTAGCGACTCGTTTATATTATCACAGACGCCCTGTTATGTCAACACTTTTTCCGTGATCCAATAGATCATGCGCCATAAAAATAATGTCAAGTCTAGTATAGGAAAACTTGACACTATTTACGCAAAATTTTCAGCTATTTCTTAATTAATAAAAATCTTAAATAGGATAAGTAAGACAATTCCCGGAATTCCCAAAAACCCAGCTACAAGGGCTGTCACTGGATTAAGTGCAATAGTAAATCCAAAATGAATGCCAATAAAATTAATAACATAAAGCATAATACCACCAACGACTCCATTATAGAGCAATTTAAATACTAATTTTAGCGGCATAAGAAAAATCTTTCCAACGAAAAGAATTAGTATGATACCAAATAAATAAGCCAAAATGACATTGAGATCCAGACCTATCCCCGTAGTAGGCATTCATTTCACTTCCTCTTCTAAGTCTCTCTTGAGGCGAATAATCACCCTTCTCTCATTGTACCTGAGAAATGAGAAACTGTCATCTGCTTTCCATAACCAGATAGACCTGTAACAGGATAAACATAAAGACCATGTATGCGTGCCATTTTTATAAGATAACGATATTTCGTCTCAGCTGCTTTAATAGCAAAAATAGCATATTCAACTAAATCAGGATCACAAACAAATTGATAATATTGCTGCGCTGCATGCCACTCTAACCAAGCTTGTTGAACTAGCAAAGCCTCTTCCGTCTGCTGTTTTATATGCGGAGTAATAATTTCCAGCCACACCAAAATTCGGCGCCAAATTTCACTCATGCATACCCACCCCCCTTGTAGAGTATATGGGGAGCACGTCCTAATCATGACAAAAAAAAATCAGGAAGAACCTGATTTTTACATTTCACGTCGATTTTCTAGTGCTTTAGAAAGTGTCATTTCATCAGCATAGTCAAGATCACCACCAACAGGCAAACCATGCGCAATGCGCGTAACCTTTAGGCCTAGTGGTTTTAGCAGCCGCGATAAATAAAGAGCCGTCGCTTCCCCCTCAACATCGGGATTCGTCGCCATAATCACTTCTTGAAAGTCTCCAGTCCCTAGGCGAATTAAGAGCTCCTTCATTTTTAAATTATCAGGACCAATTCCTTCCATAGGGGATAAAGCGCCATGAAGAACATGATATTTGCCATGATATTCATGCGTTCGTTCCATAGCTTCTACATCTTTGGGGTCTTCTACGACACATAAAAGATGGCTGTCGCGTTCCTCAGACCGACAGATTTGGCAAGGCGTTTGATCCGTTAAATTATAGCATATAGAACAATAGGTAATATTTTCTTTGGCTGATACAATGGCTCGTGCCAAAGAAAGCGCCCGTTCTTTCTCTATAGAAATAATATGATAGGCTAGACGGGTCGCTGTTTTGGGACCAATTCCCGGTAAACGCCGCAACTCGCCAACTAGTTTTGCCAAAGGAGCGATAAGTGGCATTTACAGCATTCCTTTTGGCAAATTCAACCCGCCTGTTAGCTTACCCATCTCCTGCGTCATCATGTCATCAACTTTTTTTAATGCCTCATTTACAGATGAAACAATCATATCTTCAAGCATTTCTACATCTTCAGGATCTACAGCAGACGGATTAATTTTAATGGATTGAATCTGTTTTTCGCCTGTTACAACAACAGTAATGGCTCCGCCACCAACAGAAGCTTCTAATGTGCGCCCCTTTAATTCTTCCTGCATTTTTGCCATTTCACCTTGCAGTTTTTGTACCTTCTTCATCATATTTCCCATGTTACCCATATTTCCAAACATTATTGACCCTCCTCAGGATTTTCATTTTTAATCACTTTCCCACCGAATATCTGCTTAGCTAAAGTCAGAGCATGAAGGTCGTCCCCCGCACTAGACTTTATATCAGTTGCTACAGGTTCCGGCTCAACATGAGATGATGACTGAGCCGTCTTTGTCACTTCACTAGCTAAGACACAGTTCAAGACCAAGGGCTTACCAGCGATCCGCGCTATCAAATTCTCGATAATGCTACGATAATCCTCTTTTTGTGTCCGCTCTTTTGGGAAATTTGACTGAAAAGCAATAACAGCCGTTTTATCATTCAACTCCACTAACTTACCTTGTGAAATACAGGCATGAACAGAACGTTTACCATTCGCAATAAGATCTTTTAGCACATGATCCCACACCTGCTCAATATCCGTCGTTATCGGTACAGAAGGCTGTGATGCTGGCTCTTTATCTACTACAGGCGTAGCAGCATGAGCAGCTTCTTTTGGTACATAAACAACCGGGTCGGCATTTTCCTTCACTGAACCATGACCTGAAACACGCGGATGAGTATGGACCGTTGGGACCGATTGTGTTGATGAACCTTGAAGATTTTCCAATCGTTCAATACGTTCAATCAAAGACGCCATATCGAGGTGATTTCTGCGACATAAAGAAAGCAGTGCCATTTCGGCGTCAATGCGAGGTGCCGTAGAACGCCGGACTTGTTCAATCGTTTCTTGGCAAGTTTCAATAAATTGAAAAACTTCCTCTTGCGAAAGTAATTCACTATGTTTTTTCAGCACAAGGCGATCTTCTGAACATTCCCGCAAACTTTCCAGATCAGGAGCCGCTTTAAACAACATGACATTGCGACAATAAAGCGCGATTTCAACAAGGACTTGCTTAATATCCTTCCCTAAAGCTAAAATTTTATCTAGCGTAATCAAAGCTGCTTCAGCCTGACTAGCAATCATTTCATCCATTAACTGATAAATCCACTCATGCCCCACAAGGCCCAATAATTGACGAACATTTTCAACATCAATTTCACCATCACTCATGGCACTGCATTGATCAAGAATGCTCAGAGCATCACGCAAGCCACCATCAGCATGAACTGCAATCAACCGCAAAGCATCCTCACGAATAGCAATTTCACTTTGCTCAGCAACATAAGTTAAATGCGCCACCATGTCATTGACAGGGATTTTCCGAAAATCATATCGTTGACAGCGGGAATGGATGGTAGCTGGAATCTTATGAGGCTCTGTTGTTGCCAAAATAAAAACCACATGATCCGGTGGTTCTTCTAATGTTTTTAAAAGCGCATTGAAAGCTTCTTGCGTTAACATATGTACTTCATCAATGATATATACTTTGTACTTACCCTCTACAGGCGCAAACTTTACTGTTTCCCGCAGATCCCGAATCTCATCAATGCCTCGATTAGAAGCCGCATCAATTTCAAAAACGTCCATTGAACAATTTTGATTGATTTTTTCACAATTAGCACAGTGATTACAAGGCGTAGGTGTTGGTCCCTGTTCACAGTTCAAGGCTTTTGCTAAAATTTTCGCTGTACTTGTTTTTCCTGTACCACGCGGCCCGGCAAACAAATAGGCATGAGTTGTCTTTCCCGTTTGAATGGCATTTTTTAAAGTTTGGCTAATATGCTGTTGTCCAATTAATCCGTCAAAATCTTGCGGTCGCCATTTACGATAAAGTGCCACATAACCCACAGGAAACACCTCTCCATCCAACTAAAAACTACTACGCTTAAATTACATTCGCTTTCTCCGCCTGTTTTTCCTTCACTTCTAACACAA
The DNA here is from genome assembly GCF_018835585.1 of Pelorhabdus rhamnosifermentans. NCBI lineage: Bacteria > Bacillati > Bacillota > Negativicutes > Selenomonadales > Sporomusaceae > Pelorhabdus > Pelorhabdus rhamnosifermentans. The sequence goes on along the minus strand of NZ_JAHGVE010000036.1, from coordinate 26,355 downwards.
ATAGCAGCCTTATGGCTGCTATAAAAGGCTTCATCCAATCAGCCTTATTTTTAACGTCGGGCTACGTCCACTGTAACAGGCACCCTTGCGGCACATAACAGGATTCACTTATCGCTGCTTCCTTCCGGACCTGACGAGGTTCATGAGCTGCCATTGCGCAAGACCCGCTACAACAGGCCGTAGTCCGACCTTAAAAATAACAAGCCAACTGAAAATACATTTTTTATCTAATGCACTAACTCTGTGAAAAGAATTATACTATACACAATGCTTATTTGCAAGAGGAGTAGCTTGTAGCCTCCCTACCACTCTTTGATATAGTTTTATCACAAACTTAGTATAAAACAAAAAAGCACTTATAACCCGATACTTAATAGGTGACAAATGCTTATCATTATTAACTTGGCGGAGAGAGAGGGATTCGAACCCTCGGTACAGTTTCCCGTACACACGCTTTCCAGGCGTGCTCCTTCAACCACTCGGACATCTCTCCGTTTGCTCTACAGACACAAAATGTATTATACAACAACATCCGACAAAAAGCAATACCTCTAAACATTTTATATACAAAATAAAATGTTTAGAAAGTCCTCTTCAACTATTTTCCTTTTATGGGTGACGTTTTTCCCATCAAACCTGTCCGACGCAATTTCGTTGTAACATGAATATGAAACTGCACGGAAGGATATATCTCGTCCCAATTTTGTTGCTGCCAAGCTTGATAGGTAGGAAAAAGAGTTCGGCTATAGTAACCAAATCCAACAGGATCACTACCCATTAATTGTGTTTTTTTTAGCATTTTTTCTATTTGATTCTGAATTACAGCCGACAATTCCGCCTCAAGTTGTTTTTTATCTTTACCCTGTTCGTAATGAATCCCGCTTGGTATGGCCGTCACTTCGCCTTCAAGCATTACAGACACATCAAACACAAGATAACCATCTTTTGAGGACAAAGTAATAGTCGGCTTCTCCCCGAGGCGCATTTGAATATTCACGGCTTTATCTGGCAACTGCGGGTCCTCAATCACAGTAAAAGCTCGCGGCAGATTGCCTTGCAAAATAAGCAGCATCCGCGTTTCTTCCGTTGTCAAGGTTCCCACCATCTTGTCATGCCGGAACAAGGCTGTTCCAGCAAAATTGCTTGCTGCCGCAGAACCATAAACAGGGATATCACCCGCCAAATATTCATTAAGCTTTTCATAGGGCAATTTTTCACCGCTTGGTAAGTCTTGTCCATCCACGGAATTCGTTGAAATCAATGCAGCATGTGGCGAATCGCTCCCAGATTTCATGCTTTTGTAAAACTCCTGCAAATTGGATCGTACATAATACCCCGTCTCATTGTGTGTCAGCATCATTGTCTCGATAAACTTCGAAGGCAGCAGTTCCAGCTTGGGGTTTAATTTCTTTAAATAATCCTGTGCTGTTCCACCGCGAACAATAGCAATAAACATGGAACCGCGATATTCACGATAACGCACAAGGGGTCCAAAAATATCCCCCACGCCTTGTCGTGCCAGTTCTTCACCAATAAAAAAAGCTTTATTATGAGACAGATTTGGCACTCTCGCCATCAAAGTATTTAAAATGTTGCGTGCTTCGGCAATATTATTTGTATGAATTGTAACTGTTTCGACGGATTTACTGCCCGCACTATCACCGCTTTCACCACTTCCTCCGCCGCCACTGCCAAGAGCCTTTGGGATAGCAATCTGATAAGTTATATTGAGTTCACCCTCACCTGCTTTATCAATACCGATCCCGATAACATAAGCAACTTCATCCGTTTCCCTGCCCCCGTTACAGCCGGAAATAAAAATTGTCATCAAAGTAAAACAAATTACTGCGGCGAATCGAAGTCCCATCCCCCTCCCTCCTTCCGTCGTAATTTTATTGTCGCTGCAACAAGTAAAATGACTGGAATCACATAAATGCCGATATCAAAAAATAACAGAGCTTTTCCATCCCATTCAATGACTGTTATGACATCAGTTGGCAACATCGCCAGTTCCGCCAGGATAATGGTCACAATGAAAATAAGCGGCCGCATTGAGGGCAGTTTAAACAATCGTGTCAAAATATAAAGCCCCACATAAAGAGATGCCGCAAGATTGAGAGTTCCCGTAAGGACCCACAAAACAATAAATAAGGCTTCAATGCGCTGAACATAACGGTTAAGGTAAACTAAACGGGCCATTTCAAAAAAAGGTAACACTTTTTCCCGTCCAACATCTACCCCAAAGATAAGCGTATAAACAAGCATCGATAGGGAGCGAAGCAAGAGACTTAGTCCCATACCCCATAGAGAAGCTGTTCGAATGGTTTTTAACGAATGAAAAGCTGGAGCCAAAATAACAAAAACGAAAATACCAAAATCAACTCCGGCTTTTGCTGTTGAACCCCATAAAACAGGCCCCAGTCCTGTTCCTTGCCAAGGTGCCAAGTTATACACATTATAAAAAGGAATGAGAAGTGCCATAACAAGAAGTAACAAAAAAATCCCAAAGGGCAAAAGAATCGACGTCGCCCTAGTCATGGCCTCTACTCCTGCATAGACAACAATCGCGGCCACCCCCGCATAAGCAGCAATAACAACATTAAATTCTGTCAAAGGAAGGGCTGTAATGAGCGTATTTTCGGCAAATTGGCGTAAAATCATAATATAATTAATAAAAAATATTGCCATATAATATAAGCTGATCAACCAGGCACCAAAGGAACCCACTAAAATCTGTGACACACTAAATAAATCACCGGGAAAACGTTGAAAAACGGTTAATAACGCCCAAAACAAGATAAAAGCTGAAACACCATGCAAAAAGGTTTCTAGCCATGCCAACCCGGCAGCATCGTCGAGAATGGCCACAGGCGTAGACAAAAAAATACGGGAAATCGTCAAAATAAATACCAGCGCGATTCCTTCTGCTACGCCTAATTTTCCACTCTCATAACTCATTTTTCTCTCTCCTTGCCACTAGGCTGTTCCTTTGTCCACTCTCGGCTAATCAGAGGTTGCTTACGTTCATCCTGTGCATTAAGGTCATCGGGCCGACGCTCCTGATTAAAAACAGAACCGCGTATAAAAACATCCAATCCCGCTGTTGTGCGTGGTGCAAGGGGAGAAAGATAAGGCACACCAAAACTCTTCATACTGCACAGCCCGACTAAAATAATAAGTACGCCAAAAGACAGCCCTACGAGTCCTAGCGAAGCGGCTAACAGCAAAAAAATAAACCGCATTACCCGGACAGCCATGGCCAGACGATAATCAGGAATCGTAAAAGAAGCCAGACCCGTAATGGCAATCAGCACTACCATAATGGGACTAACAATATTCGCAGCCACTGCCGCCTGGCCTAAAATAAGGGCGCCCACAATCCCAATGGACGTGCCGAGCAAGCCCGGAACGCGCAGTGCTGCCTCTCGAATCAGTTCAAAAGAAAAATCCATTAATAGGATCTCCACGAGGGATGGGAAAGGCACTTTTTCTCTCGCTCCGGCAATAGCCAGAGCCAGTTCTGTCGGCATGGCTTCCTGATGAAAATAATTCACAGCTAAATAGAGAGAAGGCAATATCACAGAAAGGATGCCCCCCATCGTCCTAATGAGTCGCATGAAAGTGCCGATGGGTACTTTCAAACTAAAATCTTCCACAGAATGAAGAAAAGTGAACAAATTAATCGGAAAAACCTGGGCAAACGGTGTCCCGTCAAGGATTAAAGCAATGCGTCCTTCTGTAAGATGAACAGCAGCTCGATCGGGCCGCTCTGTCGAAAGCATCTGAGGAAAAGGTACCTTAGGATAATCTTCAATAAATTGCTCCAACATACCCATATTGACAATGTAATCCGTAGAAATGCCATTTAATCGTCGCTTAATTTCAGTCACTAACGTCGGATTCACAACAGACTTCAAGTACATGATGGCACATTTTACTGGTACGCGATCGCCTACCTTGATAATTTCAGTGACAAGATCTGCCGTAGGCAAATAGGTGCGCATGAGACCCGTATTAATCCTCAGTCCTTCACAGAAAGCTGCTTGTGACCCCCTCACAGACTGTTCAAGTTGTGGTTTACCAATGGTTCGTAAAGCATAGCCCTTCGTTTCGAGCAGCACCGCTTTTGTTTGCCCATCCAAAAACAGTGCAGTATCACCATCATTAATGCCTTGCACGAGTTCACTAAAGTTACTTAACTTCTTGGCTTGATTACTAGGCAAAGCCAAATTCACAATATTGCCCACCAAATCGTTCTCCCATGCATCACATGGACCCTTAATATTCATAAGAGGCTGCAAAATTGACAAATTAATCAATTTCTTGTCAATCATGCCTTCCATAAAAACGAGTAACGCCGCAATAGGCGGCTGGCAAGGGATCTCAAAGGTACGAGCAATGAGATCTTTATTATCAGGAAGATCATAGAGATTTCGAATGATGCGCTGATTTTCCGTTAAACTCGCACTGACAAGATGTTCATCAAGCTCAGCTTGATTATAAGACAGCAGCATTGGCGCAAGTTCGCCTTGCTGCTTTTTCATAATCTCAAGCTCGCCAGCTAAATCTTTCAGCTTTTCTGAATGTAAATTCTCATCATATAGCCATGCTATTGTCTGTTTCATTAACCTTTCCAGACGCGTGGCATGACGCAGTAAGACTCCCATTTCACGCGCTACTAAAGGAGCTTCAACTAGAAAATCTTTACTCTGCTGACCTTCTTTTTCTTTCAATACAAACGGCTTAGGACCCGAATCCGGCTCATAAACCAGTCCTGTTCTGATAAAATCATACAGATCAGTAAAGAAATTTTTTTCCATGACAAACCCCTCCTAAGCAATCAAGATTAGGGTTGTCAAAAATGCTTCAGAACATACAGACTCAAATATAAATAAGCAGGAGTTTAATTCTTGAACAAGAACAATAGCCATGAATGATTTCGAGGAGGTTCCTTATGACAAAATCCTGGTTTTTAGCTATTCGCCCCTGGTCCTTAACTGCATCAATTATCCCCATTTTATTTGGCACTGTTCTAGCCATTCCAGAATCGCCTATCCTTCAAATAAGCCGCTTATTGGCTGCCTTACTTGGCGGCATGCTTCTTCAAATTGCAGCCAATCTATTCAATACTTGGGGTGATTACGTGACAGGTGTCGACACAGTCGCTTCAGCTCATTCCTGCCCCGAGCTTGTTACAGGCACTATGACACCCAAACAAATGAAATCGGCTGCCTTCACTTGCCTTGCTGGCGGCGGCCTCTTTGGCCTATATCTGACCTTTGAATGCGGTTGGGTCATTATGGTCTTAGGAGTCCTGGGAGTTGTCGGTGCTTATTGTTATACAGCAGGTCCCTACCCTTTCAAATATGAGGGACTTGGCACATTCTTCGTTTTTTTTCTCATGGGGCCCTTCATGATTTTCCCTGCCTATTACATACAGGCCGAAAAGCTCTCCCTCTTGCCTGTATTGGCTTCCCTGCCACTTTCATGTCTCGTTATGGCCATTTTACATGCCAATGATTTACGAGACTTAGCAGACGACTACGATGCAGGCATTCGCACGTTTGCACTATTATTAGGTCTTGATAAGGGAATGATCGTTTATTTTACTCTCTATGGCCTGTGCTTTCTATCTTTACTTGGACTCATTGTCATAAGTCTATTGCCGCTTAGTACAGGTTTGACCTTTCTGTTACTTCCTATGGCTTATCATCAGCTTCAGGACGCCCGTCAGGCTTGGCTGGGAAATCGCGAACGCATGATCTATCTAGTAAAACAAGCAGCGGCTTTTCACTGTCTTTTTGGCTCTTGCCTCATCATTACAGCAGCCTTTGGCTACCTCTTGTAACAAATCATAAGACAAATAAAATATTCTTATCTCCTGTCATAAATTTGTCACATTCTTCCTCTATACTAAGATCAACCGCCAATCAATAATTGGCAAAATAACAGGAGGTTATACTTATGAAAATGGTATCAAAAAAAGCCCTTGCTTCACTCATTGCCGGAACATTTATTATGGCAGGTGCCGTCAGTCCGTTTATTGTGCAAGCAGCTGATATAGAAGCTCCATCTGCTATACAAGATAAGTGCGGATCTGGATTCCAAAGACCGGGACACAACCCGCAGGAAATGGCTCAGCATCTTGCCGATGCTTTCGGCATAGACCAAGCTACTGTTTTGCAATATAGCGAAAAGGGGATGAATTTCAGAGACATTGGTCAAGCAGCCTTGCTTGCCAATGCCAGCGGACAGTCTTTCGATCAGGTCATCAGCCATAAAACCTATCTGAATCACTGGAAAGATGTAGCTGATGAACTGGGTGTTACGAAAGAACAAATGAAAACGGCCCATCAAAACATTATTGCTAATGACTTAAATAAGAAGATTGGTCTCAACAAACAAACTGCAATTAATCTGCTTCAACAAGGTTATCATCCCCGAGACATCGGTATGGCTAGTGAGCTCTCTAAAAACACCGGCAAAACACTTGGTGACATCTTGTCAATGAAAAAAATCAACAACACCTGGTTAGATGTAGCTACTATACTTGGCGTTAATCAAGATACATTAAAAAATGATACCAAAGAGCTTGGCTTTCAACATCATGGACATGGCCCAGATGCAGACGGCGCTCCCAGCGAATTTCGTTTCTAAATTATCTTAGGAAAACTATCGAGTCACAAAAATTACATTGAATATAAGAAAGGCAGTATCACTAGTGTGTGATACTGCCTTTCTTATGGATGATTTTACTGATACATTAACCGATAACCAATACCGGATTCGGTAATCAAATACTTAGGCCGTGAGGGATCTTCTTCAATTTTCCTACGTAATTGTCCAATATATACGCGTATATATTGCGTATCATCACTTTCGGCCCCCCAGACCCTTTTCAGCAATTGGCGATGAGTCAACACTTTCCCTGCATTTTGCGCCAGAACCTTTAATAGATCATACTGTGTTGGCGTTAATTTTACTTCATTGCCAGACAATGTGACCTGATGCTTCGCTAAATCAATGACTAAGTCACCACAATGGACTTGTGATTCATCCGCTCCATTCCCTTGGGAACGCAGACAAACGCGAATACGCGCCATTAACTCACCCACACCAAAAGGCTTGGTAATATAGTCATTGGCCCCCATATCTAGTGCCTCAACCTTTTCTGCTTCCTGATCTCTGGCAGATAAAATAATAATGGGAATCGTCGACCAATCGCGAACTAACTGGATTACCTTTTTTCCATCCATATCAGGCAATCCCAAATCGAGCAAGAAAATATCTGGTTTACTACTTAACACTTGGTCCACACCAGTCTTCCCATCGGCTGCCTCAAGCACTTGATAGCCATGGCCTTCCAATGAAACTTTAATCAAGCGACGAATCTGCGGTTCATCGTCGACAACTAACACCTTCAGACGTTGCTCCATCCCTGTCACCTACTTTTAACCAATATTTACTTCCGATTGATTTAGCGGCAGCATAAAAGTAAACCGCGTTCCGCCTGTTGGCAAATTCACTACCCAAATAGTTCCACCATGGGCTTCAATAATTCCCTTACAAATAGATAATCCCAGACCCGTTCCACCCGCAATAGAGCTCCCTCCGGCACGATAGAATTTTTCAAATACCTTTTCTAATGCTTCTTCCGGAATACCGACTCCTTGATCAGCCACCGAAACGACTAATTTCGTGTCTTCCACAAAAGCACGGAGCTCAATCAACTTATCAGCAGGCGAATATTTAATGGCATTATCTAACAAATTGACTAACACCTGTTCTAATAGAACGCAATCACCTTTAATAAGCGGAAGCTCCCCTTGAATTTCTACTTTCGTGGGACGATTTTTTAGCCGTTCCACCAAACGTTGCAGCGCTACACCCATAATATCTTCCATATCGCACCAATCGCGCTTAATATTCATCACACCACTCTCAAGTCTGGCTGTATCAAGTAAATTATTGATGATACGCTCCATACGCAGAGCACTGTCTTTAATGTTTTCTTTCAGTTCCACCTGTGCCTCTTTCGGTATGTGTATCTCTTGATCAAGTAAGGTTGAAGCAGACCCCATAATCGTAGCAAGCGGCGTCCGAAGTTCATGCGATATGGAATTAAAAAGCGCCGCACCTAATCTTTCCGATTCCGCGACAAGCGCTGCTTGACTCGCTTCTGTTGCTAAATGAATTCTTTCGACTGCAATGGCAGCAATCGTTGCCCAGGCATCAATGAGCCGTCTCTGTTCCGGCGTTACACTTTTTTCGACCATATGCAAACCGAGAACACCAATCGTTTTCCCACGAACATTCATCGGCAAATAGAGAAACTGAGCCGAAGGAAGCGTCTCTGTTGATCGTCCTGCTACCTGGCCGTGTTCGAATACCCAACTAGCCACGGCAAATTCGCTGGCATCACGAGCAAACTCCGTTTGACAATGATCCGTATTTCCACTAGAACGAATTTCCAGCTTCCCCCCCTGATTAGGAAGTAGTACTACAACAGAGCGTTCAAGTGCTTGTGAAGCTTTGACAGCCAAACGTTCAACGATAGCCTCCAAATCAACGAGTGCCGCCATCTCTCGGCTAAATTCATATAGCGCACGAATTCTTTTTTCTTGCTGTTGTGCAAAAAGTGCCTCTTTCCTGAGCCGTTCTGTCTGACCACCTGATATAAATGCGACAAGCAGAAAAATAATAAAACTCCAAATATAGCGAATATCAAGTACACTAAAACTCATAATAGGGGGAACAAACAAATAATCAAATACAACAACCGTACAAACTGCCGTAACATAGGATGGATCCCGCCCCCACCATGCAGCGCTCAACAAAACTGGCAACAAGTAAAGCATAGCAATGTTCACCAAATCCAATTGCTTCATAAATAAACAAAAAACTGTCAGCCCGCCCATCATGGCCAAACCGCCCATATAATACTTCCAACAACGAGGCTGCGACTTCGTCACTGTTTCAACCTTGGCTATCGGTTCGGCAGATTTTTTACCTTGAATGACATGAATTTGAATACCGCCACTTTTTCGAATCAGATTATCAACAAGAGCACCCCCTGTTAACCACTCCCAAAAACGATTTTTTAGCGGCTTGCCAATGACGATATGCGAAATATTTTCCGTATGAGAAAAGAGCAGCAGTTCTTCTACCATATCACGACCTGATATGGACATGATTTTCCCGCCCAATTCGTCCGCTAGATGCAGATTACGCGCCAGCCGCTCCCTATCCTGATCGCCAAGAACCGCCCGATGAGATGTTTCAACATGTACGGCATACCAATCGGCTTTCATTCCTGCCGCCATTCTTTTTGTTATCCGAATCAAATAGGCTGAAAAAGGACTGGCACTCACACAAACTAATATTTTCTCCGCTGCCGGCCAAGGTCCTTCAATGGCATGATCATGCATATATTCATTTAACTGCTGATCCACACGGTGAGCAGTAAACCGCAGAGCCATCTCCCTTAATGCATTAATATTGCCGGGCCGAAAAAAGTTGTGCAACGCGCGTTCAACCTGCCCGGGGATATAAACCTTGCCTTCTTTTAACCGCTTAATGAGATCCGCTGGTGGAATATCAATCAACTGAACTTGATCGGCATTTTCCAATATCGAGTCAGGAACTGTTTCGCGAACAGTTACCTGTGTAATACGCTCGACGACATCATTTAAACTTTCTACATGCTGAATATTAAGAGTCGTATAGACATCAATCCCCGCATTAAGCAGTTCTTCCACATCCTGAAAGCGACGGACATGACGGGAACCGGCAATATTAGTATGAGCTAATTCATCAACTAACACAATCTCAGGATGTTTGGTAAGTATCGCATCAATATCCATTTCATCAAGTACTTTGCCATGATACTCCATCCTGCGCGGCGCGATCCTCGGCAATCCCACTGCCAAAGCTTCTGTTTCCTTTCGTCCATGGGGTTCCACCCACCCAATGACAATATCAGCACCTTCGCTGAGTCGTTCCTGGGCATTTTCCAACATGGCATACGTTTTTCCCACACCTGCTGCAGCCCCAAGAAATACCGTCAGTTTCCCTTTCATTTCCTTACTCGCTTTCTTCAATAGCCGTTCCGGATCACGACGCGATTCTAAGCCTGTGTCCACCAAAGTACCCCCTCTCTACCTTTTCGTTTCTTAAATAGGAAACTACCCATAACACCAAACCTGTTATGGGTAATTTCCGATTGCTTTTCCGAGTACTCGTACTATCTTTTATCATATCCCTATTGTGCAATATCCTCAAGCAGTAAATTCAGTCTAAGCACATTCACTCTGGCTTGCCCTAATATTCCAAACTGAGGATAACGTATTTCACTGTCCACAAGTTTTCTCACTTGGTCAACAGACAGATTGCGTGCCTCGGCAACACGATTGATTTGAAGATAAGCCCCTTCCGGAGAAATGTCCGGATCAAGACCACTTGCTGACGAGGTTACCAAATCGGCCGGAACAACCGCATCATCAGCCAAGTGATTTCGACTACGCACCTCGATAGCTTTACCTTGAATGGCATCCATCAGCTTGGCACTCGTAGGACCCAGATTCGTTCCAGAAGAACTTGCGGCATCGTAACCATCGTCACCAGCAGCTGACGGCCGCCCCTGAAAATAGCCAGGCTGACTAAAATTTTGTCCGATAAGCATTGAACCGATTATCTTTCCATCCTGTTCAACAAACGAGCCCCTCGCTTGCTGCGGAAAAAACGCCTGAGCCAACCCAGTCATAGCTAATGGATAGGCAAAACCCGTCAAAGCAGTGAGCACAACAAGCAGCAACAATCCATTGATTCCTTGCTTTATCATATTGTTCATCATCCTTTCCCAGCAACTGTTAGTCAAGTCTCATTACAACGAGCAACATATCAATCAATTTAATTCCGATAAAGGGAGCAATCAACCCGCCCACTCCATAAATAAGCAAGTTCTTTCGTAAAATCACATCGGCACCAAGCGGCTGATACTTAACGCCCTTAAGAGCAAGTGGAATTAACGCCACAATAATCAGGGCATTAAATATAACAGCGCTTAAAATCGCACTTTGCGGTGTCGCTAGACGCATGACATTTAATGTACTAAGCGATGGATAAGCCGCAATAAACATAGCCGGAATAATAGCGAAATATTTCGCTACATCATTGGCGATGCTAAAAGTCGTTAAAGCGCCGCGTGTCATAAGAAGCTGCTTACCTATTTCAACGACTTCAATCAGCTTTGTCGGATTACTGTCAAGATCGACCATATTACCGGCCTCCTTAGCAGCTTGTGTACCACTATTCATGGCTACACCCACATCTGCTTGCGCCAAGGCCGGAGCATCATTCGTTCCATCCCCTGTCATAGCCACAAGCATTCCCTTATCTTGGTAACTACGAATCAGTTCAAGTTTATGTTCCGGTGTGGCTTCAGCCAAAAAATCATCTACACCTGCCTCAGCTGCAATGGCTGCCGCTGTTAAAGGATTATCCCCCGTAATCATAACGGTTTTAATTCCCATTCGACGTAATTCCTTAAACCGTTCTTTAATTCCGCCCTTTACAACGTCTTTTAAATAAATCGTACCAAGCACCTTGGTCCGTTCTGCCACAACAAGGGGTGTCCCGCCATTTTTTGCAATATTTTCGCAATCCCTTTGAACCTGTTCAGGAATGATGCCGCCAAGTCCTTCGACATATTTTCTCACTGCATCCATGGCACCTTTACGAATTTGAACATCCCCAAAATCAACACCACTCATACGGGTTTGAGCCGTAAAGGGAATAAACGTAACGTTTAAACTAGCCATATCCCTTTCCCGAAGGTTATATAATTGTTTAGCAAGAACAACAATACTGCGGCCTTCCGGCGTCTCATCTGCGAGCGATGACAATTGCGCGGCATCAGCCATTTCCTCGGGTGACACTTCCGGAGCCGAGATAAATTCAGCTGCCATACGGTTCCCCAAGGTAATTGTGCCTGTTTTATCAAGCAGAAGCGCATCAATATCCCCCGCCGCCTCAACAGCACGACCCGACATGGCAAGCACATTACGTTGAAGCAGACGATCCATCCCGGCAATTCCAATGGCACTAAGCAGTCCACCGATGGTTGTCGGAATCAGACAGACAAGCAAGGCAATCAGTACAGTGACAGAAATCGTAATGGATGAATAAACCGCAAAAGGTTCAATTGTTGCAACAGCAATCAAGAACACAATGGTAAGACCCACTAGCAAAATGGTAAGAGCAATTTCATTGGGTGTCTTTTGCCGTTTGGCACCTTCAACAAGATTAATCATACGATCAAGAAAAGTTTCCCCAACATTGGCAGTAATTCTGATTTTCAACCAATCAGATAAAAGTCTCGTACCACCTGTGACAGAAGATTTATCGCCGCCTGATTCGCGAATAACAGGAGCTGACTCGCCTGTTACAGCGCTCTCATCCACAGAAGCAACTCCTTCGATCACTTCACCGTCGCTAGGAATAATATCACCTGGTTCAACCAGAACCATATCCCCCTTCTTTAACGAAGCCGCAGCAACAAGTTGAACATGATCCCCTTTTAATTTCTTAGCTTGTGTTTCTGTGCGCGTCTTGCGCAGAGCCTGAGCCTGCGCTTTGCCGCGTCCTTCAGCTAGTGCTTCCGCAAAATTAGCAAATAAAACAGTAAACCACAGCCATAAAGTAATCTGAAGCTCAAAAACAATATTAGAAGTACTACCGCCGATAATGTCCCGTATCATCATAACCGTCGTCAGTAAAGCGCCAATCATGACGATAAACATTACCGGATTACGCACTTGCACACGCGGATCAAGCTTTACGAACGCCTGGTAAATAGCCGATCCGATCATCTGACGGTCAAATTTCAATTTGTTATTCATCGATTCTCCCCCTTAGAATAACTGTCCCTTGAGCATGAGTAGATGTTCCACTATAGGCCCTAATGCTAAGGCCGGTAAGAAAGTCAAAGCCCCCACAATCAGCACCACTGCAGCCAACAAGACAACAAATAGTCCACCATGCGTTTGAAATGTTCCGGCACCTACCGGAGAGGTCTTCTTTTCAGCCATACTTCCGGCAATGGCCAGCACAGGAATAATCACGCCAAAACGACCCAATAACATCGTAATACCCAAGGTGATATTATAAAAAGGACTATTTGCACTCAGTCCGGCAAAAGCACTCCCGTTATTGCCCGCACTAGAAACATAAGCATAAAGAATTTCGCTGAACCCATGGGGGCCCGCATTATTTGTAGCCGAAGTTCCTGCATCTGTTACACAAGCAATGGCACTGCCAACAAGAATGGCAAATGAGGGAATTAAAACAGCCAGTATGGCCATTTTCATTTCATGGGCTTCAATTTTTTTGCCTAAATATTCCGGCGTGCGTCCAACCATCAGACCTACAATGAACACAGTCAAAATAACGAACATCATCATGGCATAAAATCCTGCCCCAACACCGCCGACAACGACTTCACCTAACATGATTTGCAGCATGGGAATCAAACCGCCCAGCGGAGTAAAACTATCAAACATAGCATCTACAGCACCACACGATGCAGCCGTGGTCACCGTACTAAACAGTACGGTACTACCCAAACCAAAGCGAACTTCCTTTCCTTCCATCATGTTCGGACTACCTACACCAAGCGCAGACAAATTGGGATTCCCATAAAGCTCACTAGCATACATGGCACCAAGAAAGAGAACAAACAACAGCAGCATCGTCGCGAGTATTGCACGTCCCTGCCGATTATCTTTTACTAGACGGCCAAAAGCCAAAACCAAACTCGCTGGAATCAAAAATATGGCTAAAGTCTGAAGGAAATTAGTTAGTGGTGTAGGATTTTCAAAAGGATGAGCCGAGTTGACATTGAAAAATCCGCCACCATTGGTACCCAGCATCTTAATGGCTTCTTGTGATGCCACAGGTCCTAGCGCAATCTTTTGCTCAGCCCCTTCCAGCGTCGTGGCTGTGGCATAAGGCGATAAATTCTGAATCGTTCCCTGTTCAACAAATACAAGGGTTAAGACAATACTAAGGGGTAATAAAATCCAAAGCGTTCCTCGAACCATATCCACCCAGTAGTTACCTAAATTCCGCGTTGTTTTACGCGTCAAGCCGCGAATAAGCGCAATAGCTACTGCTAAACCTGTGGCTGCAGAAAGAAAATTGTGCGTAGTCAAGGCCGTCATCTGCGTGAAATAACTCATGGTTGTTTCACCGCTGTAAGCCTGCCAATTCGTATTGGTAACAAAACTAACGGCCGTATTAAAAGCCAAGTCCCAGGTAAGACCGATTTGCCCTTCCGGATTAAAGGGTAAGAACCCTTGTGCTAATTGGGTAATAAATATAGCTAGAAAACTCAATAAGTGAAAAATTAATAGGGCCCCGCAATATTGTTTCCAATCCATTTCCTTTAGGGAATCAATATGGGTTACTTTGTAAATCGATTTTTCTAGAGGCCTCAGTAAAGGATCCATAAAAGTCTTTTGTCCTTCAAAAACCTTGGCCACATAGCTGCTTAACGGCCAAGCCAATAACAGCAAAATGACTATATAAGCCAAAAACAAACAAATGTCACTCCACATTTAAAATTCCTCCGGTTTCAATAATGCATATACAAGATAAATCAATAGCCCGACGGTAACTATTCCGCCAACCAAAAAATCGTCCATTTTTATGCCCCCTTGAAATATTTCCTAAGTCAATGGATACTCTGTAGTTAGGTTATCACCTTTCTTATAAAACCGGGGTTAAGATTCTAGGCTAAACCATAAAAAAAATATAAAAATCATGTAAAATTAAGAACTAATAAGTTTTTTAGCCATCTCTTCACCGAAACTTGACAAAAAAAACTGATCATAACAAGTTTTTATATGTTCCACAGTCGAACAATGAGTTCCAAACTCGAATACATGATATTTCCATAGCAAGCATTCACTTAACAAGTGGTCTAAAGATATTTGAAAGGACTCCTTTGTCATATCTAATTGTTCTGAAGAAATGGGCTGATGGGGACCTTGTTCCTCAACTAGTAACTCCCTATAAAATGCACATAATAACCTTTTTTCATCCATCGTCAAAAACATGTACCGACCTCCTGTCTTTTCAATTAAAATGATTTATAGTGCCCACCGCCTAACTCTTTACGCATGATATTGTAAGATTTTTTTATACCAATATAACCAGCCATCCATAGAATAACAAATGATAAAGCATATCCGAACTTTAATAACCACATGCTTGCTAAAGGCATTGTCCTCACCCTCCAAAATCATTCTAAAAGCCTTACTTTGATAGTAGCACTCGTCATATAAAAACTGGATAAAGATCAAAGCATAACGTATAAAAGTACCGTAAATTTTTGTCAAAAAAATTAATTAAAAACAACTTATTTTAAAAATATGAATTATAATTAAATCATTAATTCAATACCACTAAGGAGGAACATGATGTTTCATGACATGGTAAAAGCCAATCGTAGTTATCGTCGTTTTTGGGAAAATGAACAAATAAGCCGGAAAATCTTACTGCAGCTTATCGACTCGGCTCGAATTGTCGCATCAGGTGCAAATAAACAAGCCATAAAGTATTATCTATCTTATGAAAAAGAACTCAATCAAAAGATATTTGAGACCGTGGCTTGGGCTGGCTTTTTCAAAGACTGGCCAGGTCCTGTTGAGGGAGAACGACCATCCGCATATCTTGTACTTGTGCAAGATGAAACGTACACACTAGGCAATCCCGCCGATTTAGGCATTGCTGCCCAAACGATCCTACTCGGTGCAATCGAGCAAGATCTGGGAGGATGCATGATTGGCAATATTGAAAAGATAAAGTTGCATGAAGTACTGAATATGCCAAAAAACCATCAAATACTACTCGTCATCGCTTTGGGCAAACCAAAAGAAACAGTTGTCATCGACGAAATGGAAGCGGAGGGTGATACAAAATACTGGCGTGATGAAAAACAAGTTCATCATGTTCCAAAGCGCAAGCTAAAAGACATCGTAATGAACTAAAGTTACATCAAATTTTTATACTCACTATACATATAATAAAAGACGCCGAAAGGCGTCTTTTATTATTGGCTCCGCAAGTTTCCCAGATCATCTAAAACCTACAATTAAATGAACCCTGTGTACAACGGTCACAACAACCTTTGCCATTATTATCTGGCAATTAACAATCCCGGCATCTTTGATCCTTATCCTAATTTCATTGATGGGAATAGGGATAATACCACTATACTAAATCAAGCCTCCGCATACCTGCGAAGGCTTGATTTTTAGATTTTTTTGCATTTTATCGTTCTTTTCTAAAAAATACTGAGAATTTGAAAAAAAATTTAGCAAACACTATTAATAAGAATCTTATAAAGGAGGAAGTTGATATGAACCATACAACTCGCAAAAAGCCTAGCTTGCATGGTAAGAAAAACTTTAAACATCTTGCGGCTGCATTTGCCGGGGCAATTATCATGTCCTCGGTGATGTTGCCGGGAATTCCTATGACTACAGTTCATGCTGCAGCCATTCCGAACATCAATGCCTCACACAAAACGTTAAAAACAAAGCTGAATTCTAATGAACATGATCTAACAAGTAGCCTGCAGTCCAAATTGGACAAGAATCATGTGGGTAAACCGGTGAAACAAACGCCCAATGCCAGTAAACAAGAAAATACCTCGAACCAAAAAGCAGGCAAGAATCAGCCGAATAATTCAGCAAATCCGAACAGCAATGCGGAAAAGTCCGCGGCAGTTAAGGATCCAGCGCCAGATGCAAAAAAACAATCGCCTGATAATAAGCCTCCGGCTGATTTTAAGCAGGTAGTGGAGGCTACGGCAACCGCTTACGCTCCCGGGTCTAAAGATAACGATCAATGGGGAAACAAGACCTATACGGGTACGAATATTCGCCCTGGCGTAATCGCGGTGGATCCAAAAGTTATTCCCTTAGGTTCACGTGTATACCTTCAATACCCCGATGGTCATGGTGCCTATGCGATAGCGGAAGATACGGGTGGCGCAATCAAGGGTAACCGTATCGACGTTGCAAAATCGTCGGACGATGAAGCTAGCGACTTCGGTATCCAAAAGGTAAAAGTGTACGTTGTCAAGTCGCCTACTACCTAATCAATCGCTCACCTCCTTAGTGATTTCTACAAGAACCCCACCGCAAGTATCACAAGTTTGATTCGGCAAGGTACTTGCGGTATACCATATTTCGCCACATTGAGTACACTGCAGTTTAATCATGATTACTCCTCATTAATACTTGATAATATAATTCAGTACAATATATGATTGCAACCTGTTATGTAGTACTAATTCATAGTATACCCAATATCACCTAAATATTTAACACCAAAACTCCTGAGATATTTAAACTAGGAATTACCCCATTAACCCTTAGCACCTCGCTATAAATTCGAATGACTGTATGTTAAAACGCCTATTTTGTTTTATCAATTAATTCTGAAATTACTGTTTTTATCATAACCATTTTGGATTATAATAAAAATAACTGTTATAGAGTGACGAGATTGACAATATTATTAAGTGAGTTGACATTATAATGTGTGTAATCGACCAATTACCGTCTTCCCATGTCAAGGTTGTCTATGTTGATAACAAGAACAATGAAGTCGAAGAATGTCGTGCGTTGCGTAAAATGACCAACTACTATGATAACTCCGGTAACATCATTAAATATGTTATTAAAATCCGTTTTTCCCTAAATCAAACCTGGTAATATTCATTCCTAACGGATGTCTATTAATTTCGTCGCTCTATAATAGATTCACTTTGTTAATCCCTCCCGTATAATATTTTTATCTCCGGATATCCTATCAATGGAAAGTTACACCTACTTTCCCACCGGAAAAACCAGAGCTTCCTTGTCGTGGAGGAATACTCTGGTTTTTTCTATGTTACTCCTTATCATCCTCTTAAACATAGTTCATATGATTTTCATTGTAGTTTCTCCCCTGCTGGTAGAATATCCTGAGCAAAGAACGTCATATATTATCATAAGAATTTTAAGGGATGATCAGAATGGATAATATACTATTTAGCAATTTAAGCCCCAATGAAATTGTTGCATTAGTATCCGTTTTTGGTATCGGTGTCGGAAATTCATTAAGCGATGAAGAACTTTTAGTTCTTGGCAATTTCATGGTGTCCGCGGGTGTAGCATTATTACTAATTGTAACTCAACGCGCATTGCTAAAAAGTCAAGAATCTAGCATTGCACCAGACATGCAACTACAAATTCAGGAATTAAGAACAGAAATTCAACAATTAAAAGACATTCTGAATAACCAAATTTAAAAATACATGGACATTCTAAATTTCTAATGTGCAAAGATAAAAAGGGATTTTCAAACCATGACGGTTGTGAAAATCCCTTTTACGAGGCCACCTCAAAATTAACTGAAGCTAAATATGAAACTTCCCAACTTCCGTCTGAAGTTCTTGCGCCATTACAGCAAGATGTTGACTTGAAGCGGCAATTTCCTCCATCGACGCCGACTGTTCTTCTGTTGCAGCCGATACCGATTGTGCTTCACCCGTAGCTTTTTTACTTAATTCGTCTATTTCCTTAATGGATAGTACGATTTGCTCACTGCCACTGGCCATTTGCTGAATGGCCGCTGAAATTTCTTTAACTTCATCAGATACTTGCGTAATCTGAGCAACAATAGCACGAAATGCTTTGCCCGAAGTATTTACAGCTTCTCTTCCTAGTTGAACTTCGCCAGTTCCCTCCGTCATAGCGTCAACAGCCTTACTTGTATCACCCTGAATTTCGCCAATCAAACTGGCAATTTTCCGTGTTGCTTCCTGCGATTGTTCAGCCAGTTTACGAACTTCTTCGGCCACAACCGCAAAGCCCCGTCCTTGTTCTCCAGCCCGAGCGGCTTCAATGGCAGCGTTCAAAGCTAACAGATTCGTTTGCCCTGCAATTCCCGCGATAGTATCGACAATTTGTCCAATTTCTTTGGAACTTTCGCCTAATTTTGCTACCACTTGAGCTGAATTGTTAACGGTCTGCTCAACCTTAGCCATTTGAGTGACCGCTTTGTCAGCAGACTCGCCACCTTCATTTGCCATGCCAACAGTCTGGGACGTTTTATCGGCAACACGATTTGCATTAGCAGCTATTTGTTGAATATTATCTGTCATCTTTTGAACCACGGCAGTTGTCTCTTTGACAGCGTTCAACTGTTGTTCCGCTCCCTGCGCTACATCTGTAATAGCCCCCGCCACTTGGTTAGCAGCCTGTGCGGATTGTTCAGAATTAGCAGTAAGATCATCGGCCGAATTGCTAACTTGTTGCGCAGAACTCGTTACATGCCTGATAAGAGATCGTAAGTTTTCCGCCATCGTTTTAAACGACGCAGCCAGTTCTCCAATCTCATCATTTGAATGTATGTCTGCATCTGTATTCGAAAGATCTCCATTCGCGATCAGATTGGCAAAAGCGCGTAGCTTTTGGATGGGAGCGGCAATCCGCTTCGCAAATAAGTGAACGATTACGGCAGCTATAATAAGAACAATAAGTACAATGAGTACAGAAATCCACATCAATGAATTTAGCTTCGCAGTAGCTTCCTTTACTGGTTCATTTACTGCCAAACTCCAAGTCGTTCCTGGTATGGGAGCGAAAGCGACATATTTTTCCGTGCCATCATAAGTATACTTAGTTAATCCATTTTCACCCTGTATCATTCTTTCTGTCAATGTTTTTAAGGCTGGGTTAGCATTAGAATCTTTCAACGGATTACTTTTCATAATCTGGTTTTGATCAGGATGCACAATGGTAAGTCCGTCATTTTGTTTTACGTAGGCATATCCTGAATCTCCAACTTTAATGTTCAACACCAGTTTTGTTAAATCGTCCATTGTCACCGTTCCCCCGAGAACACTGACTACACTTGAGTTTTTTATAATTGGTACGGCAATCACGATAACCGCTTTTCCATCTACTTTGGACATAACAGGATCGGACACAACGACTTTCCCTGCTTTTGCTTGTTGAAAATAAGGTCGCTCATTAATATTTGACCTCGAACCATCCGTATAATAGGTATTTCCATTCAAATCAGCAACCAAGAAGCGCATATAGATACCATCGCGTTTGCCTTCGTTTTGCAGGTAATTAACAATATTATCATAATTCCCGTCCATTATAATAGGACTACTCGCCAATATTCCCATTTCTTTTTTACGTGTATCAATCCATAGACCAAGCTTTTCCGAATTGTTCAGTGCCAAACCATTTAAACTATCTTCGCAATTCGCAATAACTACTTTTTGCGCGTTCCAATAATTAATTGAGCCTAAGGTACATAATGATACTATTGTAACTAGAAGCATTATAAAAGAAAGTTTGGATTTTATGCTATTCATCTTATTCATTTTTGCTATTTTGCGCATTCTTATGATTCTCCTTCTCAAAATACGTATGGAGCAAATAAGCTGCCGACTATTGTCAATTTTTCACTATGAAGCCTAACGAATCTTTTTCTGCTTTAAATTCTTAGGTTAATATTATCGTCTGGATCAAAAGTCAACGTTTGGGGCTCAGTTTCAAGCTTTATACTGGCTTTGCCAGTCAGTTCAGCGGCAATCGTCTCTGAGACGAAGCATTCGGTTAAAAATAAGGTATTGGGAATAATGACGATTCGCAGTTTCTCAGGAGAAATGCCGCTCAAACTGTAGAGTGCCGCTTCCACCAGCTCTTTTTCCGTATCGAAATACATCGGTATAGCCGCCCGCGTCACGAAGGTACTAGTTAAACAGTTTAGGTAAGTCGTCTGACGGTCAATTTTATCCACCAGTCGTTTGGTTACGAAATCGGCCATTCCTATTCCAGTAGCGTTGCCGTGGGATTCCTCTGAAAGGTCAAGCACAGCAATCCGCTTGATTTTCGGCTTTTCCGGCTCGATCACACCCTGAATCCGCGCCCGACCGATAATATTTGTGTCAATACCAGTGCCACTATAGTTCTTACCCATTTCTTCGATAATGAGAAGATCAATATCATCTACCGGCAGGGAGGACATCAACGATTTGGAATAGATTAAAAGATCGCTTTCTTGTTTCACCATTCCTTGGACAGTCACCGCTTTAATCGCTGCTGTTTCTTCATAGGCACTTTCGATTATTGCCAACCCACCCAGAACAGGTAGCTTCGACAGGATTACGTTTCCAATTTCGACCAGTAACCTGGCTAGTTCGCCCGGACCAAATCCGTGAAACTGTTTAGCGCCTTTCGGTCCCCCTAATCCTACAACAAGTTTTTTTATCAAACCGCTTTCCACTATTCCTTTAAAAGAGGTATGGGTTTTTACACGATTGATTATCAGAATTCCATCCATAGCTAAAGCAGAATTAACAATAAACACTGGCAACCCATTGGGCGTATGCGCAATGGGTTCACAATCGGAGCAGGTTACTACTTCCGCTCCCAAGGTATCTTCAGTTATTCCCAAACTGTCCAACAAGTCTTTTTGACCCTGTGCGGTTCCGCCACCATGACTTCCCATTGCTGCGATAAGATAGGGCGTTGCACCAAGAGTTTTAATATAATTGACGGCAGTTTGCAATATTGGAATAAGATTTTGGATTCCCCGGCTACCTACAGTAATGCCAATCTTTTGTCCCGGCTGGATTTTTTTATTCAAGCTGAGCACTGCCAATTCTTGAGCAGTCTTTCCAGAGATATCCTTTATCTGAGGTCGAGAAAAATTTTGCGTAAGACGGTACAGCTTTACCAATTCAACCATGTCATTGCCTCCCCTTTTAATGTGCTGTGATCACTTGCAATAGCTGAACACCTTGAAAACCTCTATAGCAAATACTCCCAATTTCATTTTAAAATAAAATTATGGATTATTGTGAAAATTCCGGACGAATAGGGAAAAAAAGGCGACCATAATATCAATAGATAGGATAAAATGGTCATCATAAGAATACGAGACAGTATTTATAAATTATAGATCTTCATCCGTCAAAAAAATTTTAAGCTCTTTATAAATAATTTCTAAGTTAAACCCTAGCGTTAACTTAGCGTTAGCTCTAGGGTTTAACTTAGAAACAGATATATCGAGATAATTTTGTTATCATAGCGCGACTAACAGGGATTTCTACATTTTTGGTTCCCTTCATAGTCAGTAAATATCCCCGGTTAAAGCCAGGTGAAATTTCTTTGGCATAAAACATATTTACAATATAACTTCGATGGCACCGAAAAAATTGGTTAGGATCTAGCTTGTCCTCGAGTTCTTGCAAGATTAATTTACAAGTATATTTTTCGCCATCAATAGTCTGAACAAATACTTCGCGATTTTCGGCATAGGCAAATTGAATATCTTGATAGTGAACGATATGAGTCTTATCCCCTTGATAAAAGCAAAATTGAAGGGGAAATTGATTGGGCTGGGGTGGTTGCATCGACAGTTTTTCTGCTAAATCAATATTGAACCTTTTTGAAAAAAGCTTCTTTATTTTTCGAATCACCTTTTCAATGTCATTCGCATCAAAAGGTTTTAAAACATAATCAATTGCATCTGCTTCAAATGCCTGGATTGCATAATCATCAAAAGCGGTAACAAAAACAATAATTGGTGGTTCTTCCCACTCCTTCAGGGTATTAGCTAGCTCCAATCCAGTCATCCCCGGCATACGTATATCCAAAAACACCAAATCAGGATTAAATACTTTAATGTTCTCTAATGCCTCATCACCATCATGGCAAACACTGACGACTTCTGTTACCGGATTTTTCTTTAATATATCGGTTAAAGCGTCACATATGGCATATTCATCATCCGCAATGAGTACTTTTAACTTTTTCAATAGCTCCACTTTCTTCCTCCGTCCACGGCAGATTTAATGTTACTTCCGTTCCTTGTCCTACAATACTAATAAATTGCAGACCAAACTCACTTCCATATATTTTTTGAATACGCCGATGAACATTGCATAATCCTATTCCACTTCCTGTCGACGAGGGAGGAAATTTAGGATTGTTATCTTGTAATTGATAATTAGAAATTCCCACACCGTCATCAATTATTTTTACAAACAGCTGTTCTTCCTTATAATAAGCTACTATCTGAACTGTCCCGCCTCCCTTTTTGATACTTATTCCATGCCTGATAGCATTTTCTACTAGTGGCTGAAGCGTAAAAACAGGTAATGGATGATTAAGTAATTTCTCGGGTATATTGATTGAGACATGCATTTGATTCTGAAACCTGGCCTTTTCAATACGGAGATAGGTATTAACTGAATCTAATTCCTCACGCAAAGACACGATTTCCGAGCCCAGTTTCAAAGTCTTACGAAAAAAAATTGCCAAATCCTTAATTAGAGCAGCAGCCTTTTCTGGTTTTGACATAATCAGCGCCTGTATCGTCGTCAAAGTATTAAAGAAGAAATGGGGACTGATTTGCGCTTTCAACATGCTGTATTCCGTTTGTAAAAGTAGCAGTTGCTGTTTGTCCAACTTCTGTTGGGCTAATTGAAGACTTAAGAAATTGGCAATACCCTGAATCAACTCTGCTTCGTGGGGTTCAATTATTTGATTTTTTTTCTTATATAGTTTTAACGTGCCCACAAGTTCATTACTAACCATAAGCGGAGCATCAATTACCGCTTGCTTGTTTTTAATTGCACACTTAGTCTCCGCCGTAAAAATCGGCATTCCCGGCAAATGCTGCTCTTCTCCGCTGCCAACGAAGGCAAGCACTTTTTCCGTGTCAGTTATGGCAACAGCACCCGCCTTTGTTTCCTGATATATTCTCTTAGCAACTTTCGTGGCGCTTTCTTCATTTAATCCTTGTTGTAGAAAATCGCTGGTTTTTTGAATCATGCTGATTGCTTGTTGCACTGATAAGGCCTGAGCTTTATGTTGCTCATGTATGATATCATGCACAATATATACAAAAAAAGCTACTGCCATAGAATTTGAAATAGTAGTAGCTATTCCGATTACTTGTTCTAACTGCCAAGCGGTCTGAAATGGTTTGGACATTGTGAGAATCATTAATTTTAGGATGCCTTCACATACAACTGCGGTAATGAAAGCAATCTTAATATTAATGCGTTGTGAACCATAATGGTTGTATACCATTCCGCTGATATAACCTACAATCACATTGGAGATAACCGAAGGCCAAACTGTAAATCCGCCCATAAAATAACGCGTTAAACCGCCGATAATTCCGGCTATAACTCCTACAAGAGGACCACCTAACAGTCCACCGACAATCGGTCCAACAATACGTTGATTGGCCATCGAACCTAAAACTGGGATCCCAATCCAGTTTCCAAAAGCCGAGAATACTCCAAAAATGAGGCCCAATATTAGTTTATCATACGTCCTAAAATGTGAATAACTCAGAGTGCGATGAAATACACTTATTCGGGTCACTAAATATCCGATTATACCAACTAATGAAATATTCTGAATTATAGACCATATAAGTACCCAATCAGGCCATAGCATACACACACCTACTTCGTTAAACACTCTAAGCAAAGTATACAGCAATACACTTTTTTTGTCATGAAAATATTGACTGATTGCGAGACTCCCACTTCTGTCAGTGGGAGGTCTCGCTTTGTTGCTTTGGTGGAGTTGGTTGTCAATATTAGCATAATGGTAGCGACTTTTTCCTCATTCGTCCAAAAATCCCCCACAAAATTTGCGCGAGATTTATAATAAATTCAGAAGAGTCTATTTTTGTCGGAAAGGAGCATGACAGAAAATTACGGTAAAAGCGTTCGGGAGTGTATATTATTATAAAATAAGGAGTGGTATAGAATGATTCTTACCGGAAGCCATATTATGGGTGTGTTATTTGCAATTATCCTAATTATGGGAGTCGGGCTTTATGCAGGTAGTAAAGTAAAATCAAGTACGGATTTTTCGACAGGTGGACGCAAAGCCGGATGGCCCCTTGTGACAGGTACACTTCTCGGCACCTTTGTAGGAGGAGCATCGACGATTGGAACAGCACAACTGGCTTTTCAATTTGGTTTTTCTGCTTGGTGGTATACTATTGGCGGTGGAATTGGATTCATCATCTTGGGGTTGGGTATGTCGAAAAAGTTTTATATCAGCTCGGCCGAAACAATTCCACAGTTTTTAGTCAATACTTATGGCAGACATATCGGCGCAATTTCCAGTGTATTTACATCTGTCGGTATTTTTTTTAACCTAGTGGCACAGGTCTTGTCCTTCGTCGCTTTAATGGGTGCAATGTTTCATATGAACCCGATCATATCCTCAAGTATTGGTGTGGTATTTGCATTGGCGTACGTGTTGTTCGGTGGTATTTTGGGCACTGGGTTTGCCGGTCTTGCTAAGTTGTTCCTGGTGTATTTTGCGATGTTGAGCTGCGGTATTGCCGCTTATTTCACCATGGGCGGAGTCGGTGGTTTTACCAGTGTACTTCCGGCATTTCCCTGGTTTTCAATGTTCGGGCGCGGTATAGAAAAAGAAATGGCTGCTGTTTTTTCGGTACTAGTTGGTATTCTTTCTACTCAGACTTATATGCAGGCAGTGGTATCGGCGAAAAATTTGCGTGAATCGCGCAAAGGAGCCTTAGCAGCAGCGCTCTTGTCACCACCAATTGGCATTTGTGGTATTTTAGTCGGATTATTTATGAGAGTCAACTTTCCCAATACACTGTCTGCTGAAGTTTTTCCTACATTCATTATGCAGTTTTTGCCGCCGATTGTTGCCGGAATTGTTTTAGGTACACTGCTAATTGCAGTTATTGGAACTTGGGCGGGTTTAACTTTAGGCATTTCAACAATGTTTACCCGCGATATCTACCAAAAGTATATAAAAGTAAACGCCAGTGGAAAAGAAACACTTTTGGTACAGCGCGGCCTGATTTTTTCCATTTGCGTTATTACGGCCATTATTGCTAATGGCAACGCAGGCTCACTCATTTTAGGCTGGACCTATTTATCACAAGGACTGAGAGGCTGTACAGCCTTATTCCCATTACTTGGAGCCATGCTCTTACCACGGTTTGTTACACCAATAGCAGGTGTGGTTGCCGTAACGCTGGGACCGCTAGTCAACATTGGGTGGTTCGTATTATATCCTAAAGGCATTGACCCGTTGTATCCTGGTCTAATAGCCAGTGCCATTGCACTTATCGTGGTCAGCTTATGGACCAGAAAAAAGGTTGAAAGTAACAAGGCATAATGCTGCGAATTACTAAATGAGGAGAGAAGAAAATGCAAAAATACAATCAAATAACAACAGATATGATCCATGAACTGCAAAGTAGCTTGAG